>CAZGKN010000049.1:0-19473 GCA_964525915.1 uncultured Saprospiraceae bacterium
AATGGCCTGGAAATTAATATGCAACTCATTTTTGTCTCTAATACTGATGCATTTATACATACCCGGATAACAAATTCATCATTCACACCAAAAAATATAACGTACAGCTACTCGGGCAGACTTCTAATGCCGGCAGCCTCTCTCAGACAATACAATGGTAGCGTATTAGTCAGTACAGATAAACATTTGGACGTCTTTACCATTCGGTATTTGGGTGCGAAAACACCGGTTATTACCGTCACACAAAAGAAATACACGGCTGTTTACCCACAGATAGTATTAATCCCGGGTGGAAGTATAAGCAGCACCCAACGGCATCATTTTGACAAAGCCAGTTTCCCGCAAAAATTCAAAGAATTTAGTTTTGACGTAGCACTAATAAAGAATAGCATCCGATGGAATAAATACCTGAATAATTACTTTTCAAAAAATCCACATTTAGGCATAGAAGAAAAGAAACTAGCTGTTAAATCAATCATGACACTGATGAGTAACTGGCGCACAGCCTGGGGTGATTTACTCCATGACGGAGTATTCCCATCTGTTAATTATCAGGGCTTCTATGGTGTGTGGAGTTGGGATAGCTGGAAACAGGCTGCCGGCCTGAGTTTATTTGACCCTTCGCTGGCAGAAGAAAACATCCGCTGCCTGTTTGATTATCAGGATAGTATCGGCATGATTCCAGATTGTATTTTCGCTGATAAAAAAGAAAATAACTGGCGGGACACTAAGCCACCATTAGCTGCCTGGGCTGTCCGGGCTGTATTTAATCAAAATCAGGATACTGCCTTTCTCCGTGAGCTTTACCCCAAATTGGTAGCTTATCATAACTGGTGGTACAAGCACAGGGATCACGATGGCAATGGATTGTGCGAATATGGCTCCACAGACGGTAGTCGCATAGCAGCTGCCTGGGAAAGTGGCATGGACAATGCTGTGCGTTTTGACAGTGCTACCATGCTGAATAATAGCACAAATGCATGGTCACTCAATCAGGAAAGTGTAGATCTGAATGCTTACCTGTATGCTGAGAAAGGTTTTCTGGCAGGCATAGCAAGCGTTTTGGGAAAAGATGAAGTTGCTAAAAAATGGCAAACTGAAGCGGAATCAGTCAAACAAAAAATTAATTCAGCATTTTATGACCAAAAAGAAGGATATTATTTTGACAGAAATATGGAGTCACGTTCACTGATTAAGATATACGGACCGGAAGGCTGGATACCACTTTGGGCTGGACTTGCTGACAAAAATCAGGCAAAATCTGTCAAAAAAATCATGCTCAACAAGCACAAATTCAATACTACCCTTCCATTGCCTACGCTCGCAGCGGATGATCCCCACTTTAATCCAGAAAACGGCTATTGGCGTGGCCCGGTCTGGTTGGATCAGTTTTATTTTGGCATTGCAGGGCTTCGAAAGTATGGCTATGACAGGGAAGCAACTAAATTAATTCAAAAACTAATGAAAAATGCCCGGGGCTTAACCGACAATTCACCAATCTATGAAAACTATCATCCACTGACCGGACAAGGGCTGAATGCACCTAATTTCAGTTGGTCGGCAGCACATATTTTATTGTTATTAAATAAAGAATAAAATCAGGATTTTAGTTGTAAATTTGTAATTATTCAGCTCAATTCAGATATAATGCCTGTAAATAATTTAGAATATATTGTTTACTTGCCCTGAAAGGGCAAAATATAATAGCCCCCAATGCAATTGGGGGTCAGGTATTTGCACATCTATCAACCCTGAACTGGGTTGAATATTTTGCAACTATTCACTTGGATTATCTTTTTATCTAATCATTCGCATTCTCACCTCAGGGGCGTAGCCCTGTAATCTTAGTCGATAAGCTCACGATGATATATTGAGGGGCGTAGCCATGGCATCTTAAACAAAATAATTTATATCCAGGTTAAAACTATATCCCGGTTTAATATAGTTAATAATGTTGATTAAATAAATTATGCTGTTAAATATTGAGATATCAGGGCTATGCCCCTAGGTTCTGTTTGAAGGCAATTACTACAAAGAAAGCAGGGCTACGCCCCTGAAACAAAACGCAAACTGAATGAAGCTAAAACTTTCAACTGATGTTGATCATTAATTTGAGCTGAATAGTTACGATTCGGATGCAATTGCAAACCTGGCTTTTGGGGAAATGCCTTGCTCAGGTATTTACGATCAGAGTGCGATCAATTTATATCTCTCCGTTCCATAGCTATACCCGATCTCGACAATATAGACACCCTTCGGTATCTGAGGCATCGCCCTGGATTCATACGTCACTGCTTTTAAGAACTCTGCCCACACTTGTTCCCCATTGATGGTAAATACTTTTATCGCTACATCAGATGCGACAGGCAGTCGAATATCCACGTTGGACGGGCCTACGACCGGATTAGGATAAATATTGGCGTATTGAACTTCGCTCTCGTACTGAATCAAACAGGCATTGACATCGACACTCTTACTGACATTGAACGCACAGTCATTGCTTTCCAACTTCAGTAAAATAGTGTATTGACCAGGACTGGTATAGGTGATGACCGGATCACGATCGGTGGAACTATTCCCATCACCGAAATCCCAGGTAAAGTGTGTACTGGAGTCAACCGTATCAATCTGACTGTAATCGACGATATGGAAACTGTCGCCCACACAGGCACTGGAAGCAATAAGGAAATTAGCTGCGATGACATTGCCTGAGGTACAGGGCGAACAAAAGGTACTAAATTCCGACTGTTCATCAAATGTGAACGAGGAGCCAGTCCAATGCTCCTGACAATATACCGGGTCATCGACCTGGACACAAGTGAGTTCGGGATTCTTATCTGCCAGGACGATGGACATCTCCACATTAATGCCATTGGCCAGGTTGAGATAATTCAATTGATTGGAGGCACAGCCAAGTTGTGTCAATCCGGTATTGTGGCTCAAGTCAAGTGAAGTGATGTCATTGTACCGACAATCGAGAACGTTCATCCCGACGAGTTTACTTACATCCAGTGTCGTCAATTTATTGTGTGAACAGTCGATTCCTGTTAAGGATGTGTTGTTTACCAAATTCAACTGACTGATTTTATTATCATGACAGACCAGTGTTGTCATAACCGTATTCTTTGAGACGTCAAGTCGGGTCAACTGATTGTTGTTGCACACCAAAGCATTGAGATTGACAAATGCCTCTATTCCGGTCAAATCCGCAATTCCCAGCGTGTTACAATCTATATTGCCGTAAAATTCTGTTGCTTCATCGCATTGGATCTCGTCATCACCATTGGTATTAATTTCTGTATTTTCTATCAGATAGGTTTTAAAATTTGCATCCGGTATATTAACCACACATTCTTCACCCAATCGGGTGACTTCCAGACAAAAATCACCAAAATTATCATAGGTAATAAAATCATCCGTCGATGTCACTTCGACCAAAAGATAATAAGTTTGACCAGCAGAAGTCTGAACACTAATTTTGAAATTGACATCCGGATCTACATCCCCTGTCCAGATGTCACGGTGGCAAAGTACCGGTGTCAACCCGGAACAAACACCTGAAAACATAGCACCATTGGGATCTGCATACAGTTTTGTTCCACAGTCTCTGGACCGCATAGAATACCTGAATCCATCGCCATTGAATTTAAACCACATAGTCACTCTATTCGTATTCAGACATTCCGTACCGGTAACCGGATCACCTTCAGCGCTCATACCTTCAGTGCTATAAGTCCCTGAATTTTGTGGTTGATCTATTGGGTGTCCAAACAAATTTTGAATATCCACGGCATTCTCACAAAGGTCTCCCGGCAGATCTTCATCACAGTTAGTTTTAAACGAATGCTGTGCATCAAACAAGAAATTGCCGCCTGTCCAGTTCGATGTGCTATATGCCGGATCATCTACGGTAATACAATTTAATTCGGCATTATTCTGGGCTGAAATAAAAGTAAATGCCGTATTATTTCCATTTTTCAGATTGAGGCTATATAATTTATTATTGCCAAGATTAAGCACATTCAGTGCAGTATTCTTAGTTACATTCACGCTGGTGATTTGATTATCCTGCAAATACACTTCTTTTAATGCTAAATTATTATTCAGGTTAATACCGGTGAGTTTATTTCCAAATAATTGCAGCGTAATTAATGCGACATTATCACTGATATTCAGATTTGCCAACTGATTATTTTCGCAATAAATTTGTTGTAGCAATGCACAGTTATTGATATTCAGGCTGGTTAATTTATTGGCAGCAGCCGCCAGTCTGTTCAGTTTTGTATTATGACTTAAATCAAGTGCGGTTATATTGTTAGCACCGCAATCCAGTTGGCTGATATTGACAAAGGCTGCTATGCCAGTCAGATCGGATATACTTTTAAAAGCACACGAGATACTTCCGGAATAAGCTTCTGCTTCAGTGCACTGAATAAAACCGTCGCCGTTAGTATTGATTTCAGTATTGCCTAATAAATAGGCTTTAAAATTGGCATCCGGAATCTGGACAAAACAAGCCGGGTCACTGGTACGAACTGTAATAGTATTGCTGCTCGGGCTGACCCCCCAGGTATTTCCGGCTCGCACACGGTAATAGTACTCAGTACCGGCTGTGAGACCGGTGATATTTTGAGTCAGTACATTTCCGACAGAAAAGTTATTATATACACCGACAAAGGAAGTAAAGTTGGCGTTGGTCGAGACATCTAAAAAATACCCGGTAGCAGTTGCAGATGTCTGCCAGTTGGCTGTAAAGCCGGTTTCTGTAACATTCGTAGCAGCAGTGGCGATAGGAGCGTTTGGCGCATTGGGGGCGGTGATGCCATTGATGGCAAAGATACCTGTACTTCCCATTGTATTCGTCTTGGTGATAGTGATACTCGTCAGTACTTTAGTATTATAAGGGGCATCAATGGTCAACTCATTGTCATAAAGCCTTGGATTTTCTGCATCACCGTTGAATTCATCTGCCTGGTGAGCACCTAAAGTCGTTCTATACACCCGGCCTATGCTCTTAATCGCATAGTTGGCCCCAAAATACCAGTCAGGTACGGTAAAAGGAGTGGAAAAAGAAGTACCGTCACTGAAATTCAATACAAAATCAAATTGAGAGTCTCCATTTGAGCTGGCACCTAAGAAAGCAATTTTCGAAAACACACCCGGGGTTGCGAGCACTAATGTGCCTGAATTCCCCTGAGCACGTAAAAGCAAGGCATTATTCTGATCATACGAAGCCAGGTGATACACTGCCCCCGGGAGATTTTGGCTCTCTATTATGCCATCATCCGGAAGCCCAAAGGGGGGCGGAGTGGATTGATTCAGATTACCCCTAAAATTCTTAGCATACAAGACATTGTCGCTCGTAGTACCCAGTGCATTATCATCAAAAGTGATGGTCGTAGTGGCTTTTGCCCGGTCTGCACCACCTGCCCCTTCAGCTATCAGGTCCTGATTAAATCCGGAGACAGACACCGGGATAAATGTCTGTGCAGCGCTATATTGGGTTAAAAACAAACTGATGCCCACTAAAATAAATACCCTGTTAATTACCTGTATCATGTGATTCGGTTATATTTTTTACTAATTATTATTTAATTAAGATTGATTTGACGTCACTAAGGGCGCCTGAAGTTCCATCATCAAACCGGACACGTACTGCATAATTAAACAATACATTGGGCTCAGAATTTTCATCCAAAAAGCTTACTTTATCTCCGGTTATTGTTTTATAATATTTCACACCATCTAAGCCTGAAGAGCGAAACAATTCAAAATTGTATTTTTTTGATTTCAATTTTTCAGGCGCATTGAACGTCCAGGAAAGAGATACATTTTTAGAATTAGATGCTTGTGAGATATCAAAGTCATTTACTGTGAGGATATCACCACTGATTTTCATTTTTGCATTTTTAATAGGCGAATAATCACTCTTATTACCCACGGAATCAATTGCCCTCAGTCTGTATTGATAAGAAATACCCGATTCGGCTGTCCTGTCCAGGTAAATTGAATCTGACCAAAGGGTATCCTGCAAATGCCAGAGAGTATCTCTCTTACTCACACCCCGTCTGTACAGTTCATAAAAATGCACGTCATCACTCGGGCTAAGCATGATGTTGATTTTTAAGGCACTGGTATCTAAAACAATCGATCGTATGGCTGGCCGTACAGGTGGTACCTGATCTAACTTTCTGACCTTTGCGATATTCGTGGTTTGGCTGCGATTATATCCTTCATCCTCTGCGCGTACTACAAAATAGATGTATTTATTGAGTGATTTTTCAGGAATATAATAAGTATAAGTGGTATCTTCCAGAATATCCTTACTGACCAATGAAAATTCATCTCCCGGGTCATTAGCCCAATATAGCCAATATCCCCGTACATCATTGGATGCACTTTTCTTCCAATGGATATGTGCCATACTGGCGGTATCGATGTATCCCATTAGTGTATCCGGTGCTAAGGGATCGATATAATCCGGCACAAATGACGTCAGGTTCTCACTGTGACTCATATTTCCATTTTCATCATAGCAATTAATCTGAAAGAAATACCTGCCGGTCATATCTTCTGTGATATCAGAACCAATAGCATAAGCATAGGCAAAATCAGTAAAATCCAGTTTAGGGCTAATGGCGGTATAAGGACCTTTGCTATTTCTGGCACTCATCACTTGATAATAAGCAAAGTCTGCTGTCAGATCTTCGATGCTGTTTTCCCATTCTATTGCAAAGACGTGCGTCGTATCATTGTATTGTACATCGGACAGTTTTGGTGCCGGTGGTGGGGTAAGATCTCTTGCCGTGCCCTGTACTTCAGCTGCCGGGCTATATTCGCCATAACTATTGCCTCCGTAAAGGCGATAATAATATTTGGTTCCATTTATAATATCGGCTTTGTCCACATAATCAAAAAAGGGTTTCTGACTCTCCGCATCACTCATCATGACAATAGGTCGGGCACTGAGTGGTATAAAGGTTTTGTTGTCCGTCGAGCGCTCTATTCTATAGTGCGAGAAGTGGCTCTTATTATAGTCTTTACTCCACTGGAGCGTAATCGTTCCATCTCCTACGAGCGCTTTTACATCATAAGGGCTACGCTCGGGCAGTACTTCATTTTTCAGACTCAAATAGCCTTTATATTTTTCCGCTTTATATTCCGGGCAACTTACCTCATAATAATAAGTCTGTCCGGATTGTACATCTTTGTCCACATAACGCAGGCCGAAGGCTGTCGCTACCGGAGCAGAGAACTCCGCCATCAATATGGATATACCGTAGATGCTTTTATTCGCCTCATACTCTTTATACATGCCCTGTACCTTACTCTTGTCCATAGGCTCATACATTATCTTTGAAGCTGCCATCAGTGCAGTATCTGTCTTTGAATCCAGCTTATCTTTGGGCAAAGGAAAAACAGTAGCTATGACTTTCAGATCTCCCTCATTGCTGCCTCTTTTGATGACAAATCCGGAGCGTCTGCCACTTTCCCAAAATGTATAATCAGGTGGGAATATTCGCAACACGATTGAGTCACCATACGCCTTGGCAATTGCCATGACGCTTTCTTTGGTATTACCGACCGGTAGCGTATCATTTTGAAATAATGAACTTACGCCAGACATTTTATTTTTATTATTACTTACAATATCAGCACTTAACTCTGATGACATACAGAAATACAAAGTGGTTGCGATAAATATTATTTTAATTAATTTCATTTTTAATTTTTTCTGCATTTTTCTAAATATCTTATCCGTACAGTTTTTCAATTATTCCTGAGCAATATTTTTAAATAAATATTTATCCGGATCCAGTCTGATAATTGCCGGTATTCCTCCATCCTGGAAAAGTAAAGTGGAAGGATAGCTATAGTAATTTTCCAGTAAAAACTTCTCTGAATCACCTGTTACCGGATTATTGACTAAGAAATACTTATTAGAACCGTAGTACTTTGAATTATTCAACCCTTCACCATCGGTAAAAAAGTCCATTTTCGTTACATCACTTCCCAATTTTTGCCAGGTATTTATGAGTGTAATTTTTGTAAACAAATATTGCAACACTGCCGTACTGGCCACACCATCCTCAATGATGAAATCGGGATTCCAATCAGAGGAAGTCTTACCATCATATATCACAGGCCCATCGCTGAGTTGGAATTTGATATTTCCAGAGCTTAATACTCCGGCTGTGATTTCTTCGGCGGTTATTTCATATTTATTGCCACTATTCTCCGGTCGGAATAAGGCATATTCATTATCCTTAGCCACCTCATATTCTCCTTCTTTTTTGCTTCTTGCGATACTTGCCATAAATGAATCAACATACTTACTTTTTCCACCTGCAGCTTGCATCTCCGGACTAGTACGGAATCCATTCAGACAGAACACAAAATAATTGCCATATAAATATTTCTTCGTCCAACCATGATAGGGCGGTGATTGTGATAAGCTCATGTCTACCAGGCCTTTTAACTTATTTACATCAAAGGAATCAATGCCTTCAGTCGTGCCCATGATGCCATAATACACGTTTTGTGGAATCTCATGACGTGTAGAAACGTCGAGATCTACTATCTCCTGTACCTGCTCTTTACCCATATACAGTGGACGCTTGCTAAATACCAGGCCTGCAGTACCAACAGCAGCAGACACCTTGACATTCTGCACTTTTTCTACTACATTGTCATACTGGCTAATGCCAAAATGTGTGGTATAAACCAGCTTTTGATGTTGTGTTTCTTTATATGGATGACAACCTTTTAGAACTTCATCCGTGATTTCTACATCGTGCATCAGGTTTTCCGCTCTGTAGATATTCATGGTACAGAATGAGCCTTTTGCAAAAGTCATTGTATCCACACCAGGTAAAAAGAGTGTCCTGTCTGTAGCGAAGGTCGGCCAACCGATCATTTTAGAAGGAAAGTTTTTCACCGGTGTTTTATGATATACTACGCTGCCATCCGTTTTTTTCTCTATGATGGAAGCAAAATACATAAACCACTCATCTTCACGGAAAATCTTATTAAATTGCTCCTGGCTTACATCTTGCTTAAAAACTATCTTAGCTTTTTCATATCCTTTGTACCAAAAACGCTGCCTGTAACCCGGATACTGAGCAGCTATCATATCCTGTGTTATTACATCCTCAGGCATACCTGTGGTAAACTCACTGGTTACTTTTTCCTCTGATTTATTTTCTTCACTGATTAATTTGTCATTCTCTTTGGTCACCCGCAGCCATTTATACACCGCATTGATGGTATAGGTGGTATTGGGTTTTAATGATTCTTTCATACGATAATAAAACTCCATGCCGTAGAGATCCAATGGAGCTGTAACCTGAACTATCTGCCCGGATATTTTTTCTTTTAATTCAAATTTATCCAGCACACATTTTAGAAAAACTATACGATCATTACTTTTACTTATGGGGAATTCTTGTTGTAGAAACACATTGGTTCCTAAGGTAATTTCAGAAAGAGACTTGATACCGGTAGCACCATTTTCAGGAATAAATTCACGATGTGCCCTGATGCCTATGGTAGGGTCAGGTGTTATGGTGCCACAGGGTTTTTCACCTACACTAATCGGTAAATTTATTGAGCCTTTGATATCTGGAACGGGCCAGGGAGGATCTATTTCATATTCAACTTTAAAATCACCTTCCAAAAAGGAAGGATTCGGAAAACCAAAATCGCATAAAGTACTGACTTTAGCATCTAATATATTCCAGGTATCAAACCAATAATCTATGTAAACTTTAGCCATCATATCGAGAAAGACATAACCCTGTGCATATCGACCGCCGGCTATTCCTATGGCCCTGGTCGTACCGCCACAATTGACGCCCTTACCACTATTCAAGATAGCCAGATTAGCTGCTAGCGTTCCTGCTGCATTCCATTTAAAATTTAAAACTCCTCCTTTTAATGATGCATCCAGTTTGAACCCGGCAATAGCATTGGCCTTGCCGTATGAAGTATTACTCAGTTGTTTCAATCGGCCGTCATAGTTGGGTAATAAATAATTGAGTGGTGGCAGTCCATCAGTTTTGGTACCAAACTGGGCATACAGTCCGGCACTTACCTCAGCCTGGCCGATCAGATCAGAGTCAAATTCAAAGCCGGCAGAAAGCATATTCAACTTAGACATAGGCCCACCTGCTGTTTTCTCCGGCAGACCCCAGCTACCGGCATGCACATATTGATCATACTTTGAGAAATAAAACCGGATAGAATTCCACAGTGCTTTGTTGTCTGCACTACCTTTAGGGGAATTAATAGTGATGGGTCCGGCTTTCTTTTGAAACTGGAAATCTACACCGCCACTTACTACTATTTCATTTTCGAAATTGATATCTATCGTACCTTTCACAATGCCCGGACTTTCTGTCTTTCTTTTAAAATAATCTTCATAGAAGAAGTAGCCATCGAGTCCTAATCCGAATTTTTTAAACTTAAACTCACCATCCAATAAGGACATCTCAAGCTTCACAGTAGCAGCCAAAGATATACGTGCAGTATGGCTCACCTCAGCCGTCAGATATCCACCGAAACTTCCCCGCTGTACTCTATAGGTCATTCCTGAAAGCGAAACACCTGCTTTCAGACCCGGTGCTTTGCAATTATCATTGTTGGCAGGTGGGGTTTTAAAGGTAGTAACCACCGCAGGCACCTGCTCCATATTATAATAAAATCCACCACCGACACCGGTTAGCTCAAAAGAGGTCTGGCCTAATGGAATGCCCGGAGACGCATTGAGTGATAAGTCTGCAAACCAATATCTGTAATCTTCAGCACTTGTTTTCCCCTTTGGTATGTCAAACTTCACACCGGTTTGAAATTTGGTTTGGAATTGATAACTCAATACTCTTAGATTAATCATACCCAGAAAGCCATTGCCCCATGCGGATTGTACTGCATTAGGATCATAGGTCTCTTTCGTAGTTTCATCCCTGAATAAGTTGATACCACCATCAAATTTTACCGGACCAAACTCACCACCCAGCTGAAGGCATGTCAGGCCTACGCCCTTAAACCCATTTGCATCAAAGGTAACTTCGATGGAACCACTAGCAGAGAAGGATCCGGTTTTTGTAGCAATAGCTTCATCTGTTTTACTTTTAATTGTGGCTTTATCTTCTGCCACTCTTTCATTAAATGTGGCTGGTTTGGGTTTGTTTTTATTTGAAATTGCAATTTTCGTTTGCGCTTCAGCTTCATTTGTAGCTGCTTTTACTCTTGTATTTTGTTCTTTGTATGGCTTGTATTTCTCTTTGACTGTAGCTAAGCTTGATTTATAGCGGGTATCCACATCTGCGATTTTTTTATCCGTAGCAGCCATTTTTGTTTTCAGCTCCGTGATTTCCTTTTGTTTGCTCAGACTAATCTTACCGTTATTCTTCAGTTCGTTGATCTGGCGTTGGAAATCTTCTTTCTCTTTCAGATAGCCCTTCTTTTCTACCGCGACTTTACGGATACCTTCCTGAGCGGCTTTGTACTCTTTATCCAGTGGTGCCAATGCATCTTCAGCTTCTTTCTTCATTCTGTTTGCTGCTTCCTCCGGATGATGTAAATCATGAGCTTTTCTCTGATCATCATTCAAATGATTCTCATCCCGCATGAAGCTGACATCCAGGCCAATCAGAAATTTCCACTCCTGTCCGGTACACTGAAATGTAGGTTTCTGTATGTTGATATCAAATCCCACTAATTTATTCGCAGAGCCAAACTTGTTGAGTTTGTCTTTGAGTGTGTCAACTACCGTGCCAATATCCCAGGTTCCGAAATCGACGGACTCTATCCCATCAGTTCCGGTTGACTTACAAAGTCCGGAAGCATCATGATTGATTTTCAGTCCTTCATATCTCAAAAGTGGTATCGTCGCATCTAATTTTTCAATCGTATAAACTGACCGGCCACTGAACTCCCCGCGTGCTATCATCCGTTTCTGGAAGTTGTCATAGACTACTTCGATCATGGATTCATGATTTACCATAAGCCCCAGGCCATCGATGTATTTTAACTCAAACATACTTCCGGAAATGTCATCAGCAAATCCTGCGATGTCTATCCTGCCTGTGTTTTTATTGTACTCAGTATTCAGGTTGAATCCGACCCAGGCATCTTTGTATTTTTCCAACCATTTTTCTTTGTCTTTTTCTGGAGCTTCCCTAAATATCGGGATTCGAATCTTGCCATTGAGGAACAATTTGTCTTCATCCAGACTGTTGTACTCGATATTATAATAAATCGAATCCAGTTGATACCTCCAGTTACCCAGTCTGGCATTCTCTTGTTTGCTTACTATAGAGTTACCAATATACTTAGAGAAAAATGAGTTAGTCCCTATCTCATAAAATGAAGAAAAAACTGTATCCTGTAGAATTTCCGGCTTTGTCTTATCATCGATGCGTTTCATCTCTAATGAAGGCACTTTAAATGCCATCTCAGTGAAAATGAGTCCGGTGAAACCTTCATTGTATAATTTCAATTCAGTAAATTCATTGATATAGGTAGGCAGTACTTCAGGCTTTTTCACACTGGCAGTAGTATTGAAATCCAGATATCCTTCAAACTGCGCTCCCGGACTAAATAACAAATGCTGATCATCTGTCGTAGAGAATTCCCATTCTTTTGAGCCACTCTGAAAACTCTGAGTACGCTTCAGCGGTGCTATGAAAGCAGCAAGTAAAGCAGAATTATCATTGATCTTATCTTCATTGAGATGAAAGGCAAATACAGCCTGAGTCTTATCCGGATTATTAGCAATTATAGTGTTGGCTGTAGCCTGAAAACTACCCTGGAGATTGAACTTATGTACACCTTCTTCACAGGTTAGTTTGACATAGCTGCCTTCTTCTATACTTTCATTGGCATTGCCATTATTTACCGTACTCTGGTAAGTAATATTCTCATTTAGCTTAGTATCACGCAGCAAATGCAGATACACATCTTTAAAATTGACTTTCTCAGGACCAATGGCAATATCACCCAGATTGCCAAAATCGACATAAACTATCTTCCCATCAACATTCAACTGACCCACCAGACGAACTTTGATGGTTGCAGCACTCAGTTTATCGGCGCCATTCGTCTTGAATTCAGAGACAAACAGCTTGAAATTGTCCGGTAGTGTATAATTGCCTTTAAAGCCAAACTGTGACCACATGTCCGGGGTAATTAATATTGGCAGGTTCAAATTGCCCGATTCTGCATTTATTACTTTGGCAAATAAATCATCTGTCCAGTTGATATTATTACTCGCGAATGCTGCATCGCTATAGGTACCATAGTATGCTCCATTCCGATTCTCAATATTGATATCCCGATTCAAAAACGGAATATTTAGGGCACTTTTATCATCCAGCGTAGGGAACCAGGCAATAGCATTTTTATCTATATCGATTTTTGTCAGGTTCCTGACCAAATCATAGTTGATTAATGCAGGCTGTGATTTCACGCCACCATTGTAGCTCAACATTTGTCCCGGTGAACCATATCTTCTTTCATAAAATTCTTCCAGAATCCGCTCCCACTCTGCTTTTGTAGGGATAACACTCAGTGCAGTACAGTTACAATTCAGATCAAGAGTGGTTAATTCGACTCCTTCAAATTCCAGGTTGCCATTTGCTTCATGCGCCCATACTGTGATTTCTACTTTACTGGTACCATTCACGATAGCCATTTTCAGACCCAATCGCTCATTATTGTCAGTCGTATGTATGAACGTTATATCTTTCAGAGAAAAGGATTTCTTGCCTATTCCCAGTGTAGCATTGTCCTTACTTACTTCTTTCAACCCATACCGATCCTTTTTTTCTTTATAAGGATCACAAGTCAGATCAGTTAATTTCAGCCCCTTTAGCTCAAAATCAAAATTATCTACCCCCAAGGCCTTCATTGCCAGATCCATTGCCTCGCCTTTATTTGTATTCAAAATTGCATTTTTGAAAGCCTGGTTAGTAAACCGGATATCCATATCACCATCGAAATCACATTTAGGAACAAATTGTCTTTCGCTGCCACCATCGATGAGAACAGCCTTGACTTCGGAGCCTTTTGCCGCTTGAAATGTACCATGCCACATCGACATGTCCAGTGAAGTAGGCGGAATCAGCGCATTGAGGGTGATGGGCTGACTACCTCGCTGAGTAACCTCAGCTTTATACCCGAAGGCATCATCGAAATAAGGAGCCTTTATTTTACCTGTCAACTGAAAATTTCCGACATCGAGCTTAGTCATGGTGAGCATCATGCTATCGATGCTATATCTCCAGGGACCGAGTTTTCCTTTAGAAAAATTCAGCACATCCGTTTTAATAAATTGTCCATAGGCGATCTCTTTATCATCTATAAAAATCCGACCTTTATCCATGACTAAATTTTCATTTTTATTCAGAAAGTTTAGTCTGGCCGGTATCGTAGAAACCACATCATTCATGATTACCCCTTTCCATGTCGGATTACCGGCATTGGTATAGGGTTTGGGTACAGATGAACTATTATTCTGTGATTCACTAAGGTCGAGAGACCCGGAGGTGGCTGAAAACTGAAATCCGGTCAACCCCGGAACTTCAAATGCAGGAATTTTCCGAATACTACCCAGATAATTGGAGTAGTCTTTTGAAGGTTTTGATAACTCCAGTGGAATTGGGTTTTTGCTTCCTACAGTGTGTACTATATCCGGATTGATGCTCAGACTGGATTTCTCATCCAGTGCAACAAAACCTTTACAGTCACAAGTCATCCGGCTGTCTTTGGAAGCGATACGGCCCAACTCGATGGCGGGCAATAATTTCGTAGTTGACTTTCCTACCCCGGCAACATTAATTGGCACGAGATATGCATTGCTTTTCATACCGTAGGGAGTAGCCGGAATGCCGGTAGCTGCATATACAGATCCGCCTTTTGCATGACTGACCAGATTTAGAAATGCATTGGTCGGCGTGAAGAATATACCTGTCACCGCTATCTCTTCCTGAGTCCCGGAGCCTGAAAGCTTCATTGGCAATTCATTTCTACTGATATTGCCTTCCGGTAGCTGTGACACATCTTTTTTAGCATCAGATAATGCGGTATTTAATGCATCCAAATAAGTTGCGTTGATAGTCTTATCTATATTCTCCTTTCTCAATGCTGAGGTGGATACCTGAAGTGCTGCTGGCAATACTGCTTCGATTCTATCCGAAGCATAAACCCTGTTCTCCTTGTTTACTTTAAGTCCATCAAAGCTGACCTCCAGCACTGACCGCAACATCGGAAAGCTCACCCAACCCTTGCCAGAGTATCCTTCAGGACTGCCATTGGCTTCGCTGATGATCATCTCAAAGTAGCCCAACTTCACTTTTTGGTTGGCTGACAGGGTGGAAGGTGTATTGTCGGACTTGCCGACCGGACCATAGTTGGTTTCATAGACAGAACAGCCCCGGGGTGAGGGATTATCAAATGGGTTCGTGCCATCCGCCGGTTCATCACCGGTGTAGAGGATAAAGAGTGAGACTTCACTCCGGCCATCATTCTGAAACAGTTTACTGGTGGGATACATCATGCTTTTCGCTGTGATCCGCCATGCATAATATTTATCGGCCTCCAGTGTGGGCTCAGCCTGCGAGTATATCAGTGAGGTAGCTGTGGTCGTAGTAGTATAAACCTTCAGTGCAGACTCGAAGACATCATCGGCATTCATCACGCCCATAGGCAGCTCTACGATCTCAAAAGTGTATTCCACTACACCGGGATTGTTGCCACTACCCAGGTGCATCGGTTGCCAGGTAAACAACATCGTCTGTGTAGCCGGCATCTTTATCTTCTCATTGAAAGCAGGTAGAACAAGCTGTGGCGGTTGGTTCAGCCGGAAATTGCCTGAGAGGCAAAACTTATTGGAAACCGGTACCTGTCGATCTACGCCATACAGTTGAAGGCACACCTGATTAAAACCTTCCGGGATGATAATAGAGCCCTTGCTACCCGGAGTCACGCCTGTCAGTGCAATGTTGGCCAGATAACTGTTAAGTGCAGTACCATCCAATGCGATGGGTTCAAACTGTGAAAGCATTATCGGCTGACCGGCATAGTTGAGGTCTGTCTGATAGAGGACGCTCCCATTCTGCTCTATAGTCAGGACTGGCTTTACCATTAAGGTCTGTTGCTCCGGATCATTCAACTGTGCCTGAAAGGTCAGGTCACCGGCGCGGTCTTCGCCATATACCTTCAGATCTAATGAATACGGTGGCAACATGCTTCCGGTCAATTGTACCGGCCACACCTCCGTCTGCGCGGATAATCCGGTCAAAAATGAACAACAAATGAAAAGGGTGGAGATAATTATATTCCTCATAGCATTGATATTAGGAGCTTGCTTTATTTTTTATTTTCTTTTTTCTTTGGGGTATAATTGAAGTTATACTGAAGACCGAGATTACCGGTGTTTTCGGTGAATGCCGGCACATTGTCTGCAGACGTGCGTAGCAATCCCCAGCTCAGTTGTGCACCCATACCCTTGAATAACTGAAAGCCCAGATTCAATTGTCCGAGCAGGTTATTTGACTTCTGTGCCAGTGCATTCTCATTGATATAGTAATTGGCATTCACGCCGAGAGACATTTTGTTTTTGAAAAATGATTTGCGTGCACCGGCACCAAAACCTGTTCGCTTAAGCTCGATTCCCTGCACTTCATTGCGATTATAATTTCCTCTGAGTGAGAATGCCCAGGCATCCGCAGTAGTAAGCGTGTAACCCAGATTGATTAGGTACATTTTTGTCGTAGTCTGGCGGCTTGGTTTTTCGATGTCATCACTGATATCCTGTACATTTCCGGTCAGTGCGATATTGTGCTTTGCTTCACCACCGGTAGGTAGGTCATAGCTCAGTGTCAGTCCCAGATCTTGCGTCACGATGGCCGCATTGAGTGAGTCGAGATTCTGGTTCAGGACGTAAGTTACATTTGAAGTGTTATTGCCATAGTGCAGTGTAGCGTTGAAGCCTTTATCCCCCCAGGCAGTGCTGACGTCATAAATCAATCTGCGGGTAGTGGTGGGCTTGCTCTTATCCAGATTATTAGATTGTACACCGGCTTTGAGTGAGGTGATCAATTTACCGTCAAATAACCCGAAACTGGTGAATCCCTGGATATCCATGACGTCCCGGTTGAAGAAGTATGCACCCAGCGTCCTGAAATCCGCATCTACGCGATTGATAGATACGCCGACATTCATTTTCTTGCCTTCATAGGCGACTGAGCCTTCCATGGCGTTGCTGTAGAAGGTTGTGTTTTTGCGGGGCAGGATAAAGTTGGTAATTGATTTATTTGGCGAGTCCGCATCGGCGGCATTGGGTGAGATAGCGCTATTGGTGTAATCCAACTTAATGCGTATTTTATCAAAAAAGAGTTTCTGGAGTTGAATACCTAATGCAAGGTTGGCTTCAGGTGTTACTTGTCGGGGATAATCGCCCGGAATCTGAATCGATGCATCATCATCCTTAGCCGTAAATAAAACGATATCGGCAGAGGCCTTGTCATCGCCGTAACCAATCCTGGTGCCCCAACCGATACGTTTATACACCGGGAGGTTTGGGGTAGTAAGTGATAAGTCAATAGGTTCGGCCTTTGCCAGTCTCCCGTACATGGCAGCGAGGCGTAGATTGCCCGGTGTCAGCTCTACTCCGGCACCAAAGAAATTGAGATTGCTCAGTGTGTATTTTGAAAAATTCATCGAGCGGTGACCCAGATGCAGTTTTGCCCATTTATAGTGAGGACTCAGTCCAAACCGGGCAAAACCATTTTTCTTATCATTGATCTTGTCTTTCAGTGTCTGTTTCAGATCTGAAATGCTGGGGTAAGAATGGGTGGAGTTTTTAGCAGTCAGAATCACTGAAAAAGGCAAATCTATCTGAAAGATGCGTACATTCATATTGGCATAAGCCGTATAGAAAAATGGGTCTTGTCGCAATGGCCCGCCGGAAGCATTGTAAGAGCGCAGATTGAGCCCCAGGCCACCACCAAGTTGAAAAGGATCACCAAAGTCAATGAAATCCTTGAAAAAGCCCTGTAAACTATTCTTCAGGTAGCCCTTCTGGCCTACATTGTCCAGATTCTCCAATGAATTGAGTTGCGCACTTGCCTTGTCACCGCACAATAATGCAGAACAGACAATCAGGAAAGTAAAAAACCGGCGATGCATGTAATGATACTTTAAAGTGTGAAATCAAGAGATTTATACTTGCCCAAAGAAAAGCACCCGAGAGGCATATCACCAAATTTTCAGAGCACCATGTTCTGAATGGTAGCTCTCATGTTCTGAATGGTAAAAATTGGGGGTGGGTGGGTGGTTTTGGGAGATGTGAATCTGCCAATTGGATGATCAATATCCGCTCGGTGTATGTTTCTCTGCAAGTAGAGCCTGGTTCAGCTTGCAACCCGGATATTTCGGGACATATTGATATCCAGCCTTGTTATGAAACCTACAGGTATAAATTTTTTGAATTAACCGATACTTCGAGATTTTGTTAGATTTTAAGCTGAACAGATACATTCTTCAATTATGCTCAGTTATAGTTTTCCTTCCAGATCTTGGCGTCCCACGATGGCCATAATTTCTACAACACTCCCATTAACTCTAAAGTAAATACTATCTGAGCCACAGACACAACGTCGATAGGTATTTCTGATGTAATCAACTGATTCAAAGGAAAATGGTCTTTCTGCAATAATGTCAAAATATTTGAAAAATGATTCAAAATATTTGTCTGCCTGGGTCTCTCCAAATTTTTCAATTCCATACTGGTGAATCCTAATCAAGTCATTTTTGGCTTCATTGCTTAGTTTGTACTTAGCCATTCAACATAGACCTTGATTGTGCCAGGATGGATTCCTTGCTATCTGCTGTAAACCCGCTATTTTCAGCATGTTCAAGTTTAGTCCGTAACCAATCAATCTGAGCTTGTTGTTTCCGTGCTTGTCGGATCAAATCGTTCACCAATTCACTTTTGCTTGAATACTCTTCATTATCTACCTGAGCTTTCAACCATTCATCATTCGGTTTAGTTAAAGATATACTTTGCCTCGCCATAATTTAATATTTGGTGTAAATATACACCAAAAGAGTACCAATATGCAATTATTGACCATAATTTAACAAACATCTATTTACTGTAGCCTTTCATTGCCATACTGTGGGTATGCTCCACCACTAAAATTAGCCCTGATAGACCTTACATTTACGAGTATGCGGTATTCTGGGGTGATGCGCACATGTACTTTGTAGCTCGTACAAGACTATAAGAAAAAAGAAAAATTCAAAATATTGTAACTATTCACTTGAATTATCTTTTAATCTAATCATTCACATTCGCACATCAGGAGCATGACCCTGTTATCTTTGCATTACACAATCGCATTTAATTCCCATTTAAAATAAAATAGACCAGCCGCCACCACAGCACCTGGTCTATTTCGAATGAATTTT
>CAZGKN010000050.1:0-1663 GCA_964525915.1 uncultured Saprospiraceae bacterium
TTTTACAAAAAAAGTCAACAGGATAGAAATCATATTACAGATACGTTGGCCAAAGAGTTTGGCGATAAATATATTGTCCTGCCCAATTCCGGTTACGGTGACTGGGAATCAGCACTACCCGGTTACAGTCATAAACTAAGTCCAGCAGGCAAAGACTCTGTGTATATGAATAGTGTGCGGGGGTATTGAGGCTTTGGGCTTTGGGCTTTGGGCTTTAGGCTTTAAGGTGTGGGTGTCGTCTTTGCGAGGAGTTCGCGTCGAAGCAATCTTAAACTTAAGTGTCGCATAAAGTCGGTTGCGAGTTCATTCTCAGCATCTCAGAGTAAGATTGCTTCTTCCTCCTGCGTCGTCATCGCAAAGACGTGAGGGATGTCATTGCGCCGAGGCCATGAGGAAGCAATCTCAAACTTAAGTGTCGCATAAAGTCGGTTGCGAGTTCATTCTCAGCATCTCAGAGTAAGATTGCTTCTTCCTCCTGCGTCGTCATCGCAAAGACGTGAGGGATGTCATTCCGCCGAGGCCACGACGAAGCAATCTCAAACTTCAGTGCCGCCTATCGCTTATCGTCATTGCGCCGAGGCAACGACGAAGCAATCTAAATCATTAATGCGTCAAAGAGTTCTTCCATGTAAATGAAAGTATTCTATTTCTCCGAAAACCTATAATCCACTGGTGTTTTATCAGCATATAAAATATTTATCCACACTTAATTTTGCATTTTCGGGTAAATAGATCAGCACTACTGCTTGTCCTGCGGGGATTTTCACCGCAACGGTTCCAGTGGCTGATTGGCTGATTATTTTCTTACTAATAGACTCATAAATAGTTGTTTTTTCATTGCCTACCGGAATATTAACTGTCTTGGATTCATTAAATGGATTATATAGTAACCAGGTGGGAAAATGTTTCTGTGTCTGGTACATATCCGTGATGTTACAATCCAGCCTGAAAACTCCTGCGACATCAGTCGTATGAATAGTACCTCCAAAAAAGCCTACATGTCCACTGCCATAAATTGAAAACATAGATTCCTGGGGCATGCCTGGTGCCCACAGTGGGCCATCGCCCTGTGCTACAGGAGATTTACCTTCCAGGTTTTTATAAATTGATTTTTTGATCAAGCCTTCATAGGCAATTACATTTTTAGTAATCGATTTTTTATCCGGAAGTGCCTGTAAACTGTCAGGAATGTCATACGGATAATAGAGTCTGGCCGCATTGGCCGCATTGAGCATCCATTTGCCTACTGCAAGCGCATAGCGCTGATCATATCTGACTAAAGGCAGCAATGGCCAGGCCATATCAAATGTGTTCATCGCAAACCCATATCCACCATTGTGTACTGTGCTCCCAAACAAACCACTCACATCATAGCCGCCCCATTTATCCACGATGACACCCCAACCCTTGCGATTAGTAGCATCACCATTAAATGTCCAATTGAGAAATCGGATCACATCAAAATCTTTGCCTTGTTCGGCATTTAATCGGGCTCCTATATAGGCACCGAAAGGCATCAGGACTTCATAATTCCTGTTTTCGTTTTGATCTTCTAATGATTTTAATGACTTGACAGCACCTTCCAGATATTTTTGTTCATGGAATTTTGTATAGGCTGAATAGAGTATAAATGCATACCCGGCAGCTACATCTTCCTGTGTAG
>CAZGKN010000050.1:1673-19315 GCA_964525915.1 uncultured Saprospiraceae bacterium
CGATACATCCACTTTCATATTTTTAAAATCAAAAAAACTGTATGAAAAATTATATTTTAATGTGTCAGCTGATTTCAGAAACTGATCCGCTATGGTCTTAGTGATTGCAGAATAACCATCAGTCGTCGGATAATAATTCGCCACGCCATAAAATAGTACGTTGTTATAGACATCATACCAGTAATCATTACCATAACCACCACCGATGTGTGCACTTTTATTGGTAAAATTCATGATGATGTTATAGCCGTTGTCTTTATTAAAATAATTTTTGACCATTAATGGATAATTATAACCATCCTGGTTACTCTTGTCTATCCCCACTAATGTTGCACCAATAATTGACCCCAGAGCGCCGATTGCTTCATGATTCTGGCCATTATTGATTGCAGGTCCTTCTCTGACATCACCAATTGCTGTAAATAAGCCATACGTGGTCTGATCAAAATTCTTTTTTGTACTATCCAACCAAATCAAAGGGAGATAAGGCCCTTTTTGCGTAAAGTCATATACATATTTATCAAATTCCATTGTGGTGCTATGCCAATCTTTCATTACATACGGAGTAGGCATTGCAGGCATCTCATCAACCCGTACGAGATGAACCTGGGAAGTGGGGTAGGTTTTATCGAGTAGGGCAAATTCATTTGGCTTACATCCGGAGATGAATAAAATCATTATGGCAATAAATAGTAAAAAATTGAAATTATTCTTCATTATTAAAATATGGAATTTAAAGAAATGTTAATCGTTATTTTCTGCATGTTCAGTTAGTGATGGATCCTTTAAAATATTTTTTGCTACAAAATAAGATAAGAATTGAACCAATGCAATAAAAAGTAAGGCATAGCGCAAGGCAATGTAATCACTCACATACCAGGCCAGCAAAATGAATGTACCACAGCCAAAAAGCCGCCCTACGAGTAGCCCTATCTCGTGATTGAATATATAGGCGAATTCATTTCTGCTCTCTTTCTTTGCCAGGCTGTCAATCACCTGTAATTGTATGGGGAAATAAGCAATATCCAGCAGCGGTCGTGCAAAGATCAAAAACAGTACAAAAAGTATGACACCTATGGCTGAATAGAGAATGGCATTAAACATGGCACCGATTACAAATACAGCCAGACCTAAGCCAAATATCTGCAGACGATGCTGCGGCTTTGAGATTCTGCCGATTAAATACATTAGAATTGCAGAAATAAAGGCTGCTATTGACTGAATAGAGCCCAATGCTCCTTCTTTACCGACTAATGTCATTATAAGCATTGTAGGAGCAGTAACAATATATCCCTGACCAACACCTTTGAGTACAGCGAGTCGTAACATTTTCCCCCAAAGTGGATCAAATTTAAAATAAATAAAAGCCGCTTTTTTGGGATTTTGAAATCCACCGGTATGTACGATAAAGGATGCAATTATTGTAAGGATTATTACCAATCCGGATAAACAATAATAAGCGAAATTGAGGTTGTTATTGAACCAATGAAACTTCTCAGTTGATGAAAGAAAGGCACCGATCATAGCCGGCATCACTATTCCGGCCATGGTATAGAAAAAGGTTTCTATGCCATAGTAATAGTTTCGGTTTGAATTATTGGTAGTATTTAATGCTAGAAAATCTCTGTTAGCCCAAAAAAATCCATACGAAAGTCCCATGATGAGACCGGTTATAAATATTCCGAAAGTGGTAAGTGTGGAAAGTGCCATTAAGGCTGTCATAGAAATGCCGCTTAACAACATGCCTAATGCGTAAAGTCTGGGTATCCGGATATGATTGAGCAACCAGCCATTGATAGCAAAAGTGGTCGGAATACCAAGATAAACTGCTAACTGGAAGATGACTACCAGACTGAGGTCTGAAGAATTACGCATGATATATGCACCGATAAATACTTCAATAATCGGAAGCACCAATGCATAGATCAGGTTTGTAATCAATAAGGTCCGCATCGGTTTTGAATGCGACTTAAAAAATGCTATTTCATTGCCTAAGTTTTTGACCATACGGGATTTAGTTTTTTTAATTTATTTTATTTTGAGGTTGCATCAGATCGTTCAGAATCTGCGCAATTGAGAATTTGGCACCGCAAATGACTTCATCTGAAGCACCATAGTAAAGCAATAATTCGTCTCCATCGACGATATGCCCATTAGTAAATATTACATTTCCAAAAAAGCCATTGAGTTCATAGTGCTGTAGGTTCCATCAACGGTGACAATGACCGGTAAATTACCTGACTGGGATCATCTTTTTCGAGCAGAATCGCACCCAGTGAATATTTATGATTAAAATCTGCGCCATGAAATATTTCCAGCCAACCATATTCAGTCAGGATAGGTGAGGCACCTGCACCAACCCGTGCTGAGTCCCAATGGCCGGGACGTGTTTTTAAAATACACCGATGGTCGCCCCAATGAATCAAATCAGGTGAATAGGCAGTCCAGATAAAATTTCCGCCAATATCAATTCCTGACGGCCTGTGGAGTGCAACATACCTGTTATTTATCTTTTCAGGAAACAGACAACAGTCTTTATTGTGTGGTGGCAGAATCATTCCCAGACGCTTAAAGATCATGCAGTCGGTGGTGCTCATCAGGCCAACGCCTACGCCATTCTCTGATACTTGTGTATAAGTGAGGTAATACGTATTATCTATTTCGCAAACACGGCAATCTTCTATGCCAAATGTTTCTAATTCACCTTGCCCAAATAAGATAGTAGGAATAGTCCGTGGATTGGAGAAATGTATTCCGTCATCACTACTTAATAAACGCAAATGAGATATCGTAGAAAGATAAGTGACATTATCATATTTGACTAATCGCGCATCAGATAAATCCAGTAGCGGATCATCCTGATCAAATGTCAGGATTTCCATTGCTCCTATGGAATTAATTATCGGTACCGAAACTGTCCCCACTATTTGGTGGGGCCGTTCAGCGACCCTGAGTATTAGCCATATCTTATCCTGAAACCTGAATGCACCCGGATTGAGTACACATTCGACGATCAGGTCAGGCAGGCTGGGTTTGATATCTTCCTTTCTGATCAGGGGGTTTTCGCTAAACCTCATGTATGATCTATTAGTAAATAAATATTGAAAAAAATGGGATACAGGACCTTATTTCATGCCCTGTATCCCGGATTGCTATTGTTTTACAAATCTCAAAGCGCCCAGATCTTTTCCATCCAAGATGAAATTAATGAAGTAAGCCCCTGATTTCAGATCGCGAGTATTGACCTGAATCTGATGAGCCGGAAGATTCTGCGTATCATAATTCAATTGGTTTACCTGTCTTCCTGCAGCATCCATGATTCTGATTTTTACAGATTTACCGACAGGTAAATTATGATTTATTGTCAACCTGTTTTGTACAGGATTTGGATAAATATCTTTGATATAGATTCCTAATCGTGGATCAGGCTTATAAATACCTGCAGTAGTGCCGGTCTCATAGAGCTTGCTGATTTCCTCTGCAGTAAGAGCTTTGTTATATATCTTGACTTCATCCAGACCACCATTGAAGTACTGACCACCTTCGACCGGATTACTACCCATACAGAAGATATTATCCGTAGTATTCAACTTACCCGGTGCAGGTTTTGAATTTACCAACTCACCGTTGATGTAAATCTGATCATTGACACCATCGTGAACCATTACTACGTACCACCAGAAGCCTTTTACCAGTTCATTGCCATCTTTTGAATCCATGTCTGAAATCAAATTCGGGAATTGAGCTGTATTGCTGTTTGTAGTCCATACGATGCGGAGGTGTTGTGGAAGAGAAATTTTCCATCGCTCATCCCAGTGACCAAAATCAAGAATATACGATTCAGCATCAGCTGCATTTACATCAGTTACCTGAATCCAGAAGGCTACTGTAGTATAGTCGGATATCAGCTGTACCGCGTTATTAATTTTTACTGAATCCTGATCTCCGTCAAACTTCAGATAGTTTGAGCCACCATTCGCATGGGTAGGTACGTCAAACTGTGGATTGCCACCGATCGTACCATTGTTTTTATACGGTGTTGCATCATCCGCATTACCATCCAATGGATAGTAAGCTACCAGGCCTGGTTCACCGGCATCTACCTCGCCGGTAGTAGATACAGTCAATTCTGCTGTCTCAGAATGATTGCCGGCTTTGTCATAGGCAAATATCTCAAATGAATATGGTGTCTGTGGTTCCAATCCAGTTACTAATATTGAAGTAGCTGTACCCGGAATGGAGTCAAAAATATTGCCATCGACAGAAACTACATAACCGATCAATTGTCTGTCATCAGTAGAGGCCACCCAGGTCAACAGTACAGAATAAGTGCCCGGAGATGCAGCCAGATTACCCGGTTTAGTAGGCGGTGTGACATCCGGTGTTTCATCTTCTCCACTGGTTGCGGTAAGTGTAGAAGGAACTGATTCATTTCCGAATGAATCAATAGCTGTAACACTAAATTTATAGTCGGTCAATGGAGCCAGATTACTGACCCAATAGCTTTCTTCAGTTGTCGTACCTATCTTGTCCCCATTTTGATATACATTATATGCAGATACGCCTGTATTGTCAGTAGATGGGAGCCAACTCAGATTGATATTCAAATGATCCACTGCCGCACTAAGATTTAATGGTGCAGATGGTGGAATGGAATCTGTAACAGGTGGATTCACATTTTGTGCATTATATAAATCCAGTACTTCCTGATCTGTTAATGCGTTTTTAAAGAGCATGACTTCATCAATAGAACCATTAAAATAGTTGCCACCATCGATCGGGTTCCATCCGATGCCTAAGGGTTTGGTAGTATTGTTCAGATCACCGGTAACAGCTTTTTCAGCAACCTTCACGCCATCCAGATAAATCCGGTCAAAACTGCCATCATGGGTCATTACAAAATGCTGCCAAACGCCCGGTGTCACCACGTGACCATCACCGGCATCCATATCAGAAATTCCGGATGAATTATTCGTGGTAAAGACCATTTTACCGTGAGAAGGAAGAGAAATTTTCCATCTTTCCTGCCAACCGCCATTGGACAATATAAAATACTCACCACTTGGTGGAAGGTCATTGGCATTAATCCAGAATGCTATCGATGCTTTTGGCGAATTTTGTTGTACAGAGTTAGGCGCAGACAGTGAATCACCTTCAGTGACGCTGTATGCATGGTTTTTAAGACTAAATCTGTCTCCGGTCAACTGTGCGCCATTTACATTCAGATGATTGTTGTATCCACTCACATCTTTGTTATTTCCATCCATAGGGTAATAAGCGACCAAATCACCACCCACTGAAGGTGGATTATTTTGTTCGCCGTAAAGTGCTGCGATGGCTGAATCACCCAATGCTTCATTAAACACCAGGACATTATCAATGCTCCCCTTAAAGAAATTAGAATGATCCACAGAATTATAGCCGATTCCGAATGGGGTAGAGGCAGGATTCAGATCACCACTGACTGCCTTGCTGTTGGCTAATACACCATTTATATAAATTCTATCATTGGTGCCATCATGTACGAAAGCCAGATGTGTCCAGGTCTTGACAGCCAATTCGTGTCCGTCACCTGCATCCATATCAGAAATACCGGAAGTTGAGTTGGTAGTGAACACCACTTTGCCATGCGAAGGCAATGAGATTTTCAGGCGTTGTTGCCAGCCACCGTTACAAACTAAAAATGCTTCACCTGTAGCCGGTAGTTCGTCCGGATTTACCCAGAAAGCAATGGTAGTAGCCGCAGAATTCAACTGTGGTGAATTATCTGCATATAATGAATCGCTACCATTGAAATAAGCGGCATTATTAGCCCAACCAAATCGATCGGTAGCAAGTGAGGCTGTGCCTTTTGCATTATTGTGCAGGATAGTCCCATCATTATTATTTCCTGAAAAAGCATAATCTGCGACCTGATTGCCCAAAATGCCCGGGAAGGTTGAACTGGCTGTATATGCAGTTAAAATATCAGCATCTGAAAGTGCAGTGTTTAATATAGCCACATCATCGATATCACCATCAAACCAATTCCCACCATCGATGACATTATATCCGATGCTTAAAGGAGTATTTGCCGGATTCAGGTCACCGCTGACCGCTTTTGAATTCGCCAGGATGCCATTGATAAATATTTTGTCATTTGTACCATCATGAACAAAGGTCAATTGATACCATTTGCCGGGTTCGATTGCTGTTCCTGCATCCATATCAGAGATTCCTGAAGTGGAATTGGTAGTAAAAACTACCTTGCCATGGGAAGGTAATGATATCTTTAATCGATTCTGCCATCCACCATTAGATAATAGGAATGACTCGCCACTTACCGGTAATGCTTTCGCACGTACCCACATAAAGATCGTCGTATTTGCTGAATTTAATACGGAATTATTCGCGGCTGTAACTTGTGAAGAAGCTCCGTTGAAATGCGCAGCGCTATTACCAAATCCAAACCGATCGGTGGTAAAGGATGTATTTTCCAGTACGGCATGATTTTGAAAACTACTTTTATCAAGTCCATTGTCGTTAAAATTATATTGTGCTACGATAGGCTGGACAAAGGTAGGTGCAGTGTTCTGTGCGGTGTATAATGCCTGAATTTCAGTAGCATTCAACGCAGTATTATAAATCTGTACTTCATCTAAACGGCCTTTGAAATAATTCCCGGCTTCTACAGCATTATATCCGATTCCGAGTGGATGGGTAGTAGAGTTTAACGTACCCGTAACCGCCTTTTCGGCCACTTTCTGACCATTCAGATAGATCTGATCATTGGTGCCATCATGTACAAATACCCAATGTTGCCATACGCCCGGTACTACTACATTGCCATCACCGGAATCCATGTCTGAGATGCCGGAGGTGTTATTTGTAGTCCAGACCATTTTACCATGTGAAGGCATGGATACTTTAAATCGCTCCTGCCATCCTCCCAAAGATATGAGATAAGCTTCTCCCTGAAAATCCAGATCATCTGCATTGATCCAGAATGAAACAGTCGCATAATCTGAGTTCAATGCAGCAATATTCGGCGCCTGTAGATAAGCTTGTTTGCCATCAAAGGCAAATGACCTGTTTGCGATTCCAAATCTATCCTGCGCTAATTGTGCGCCATTGACTGCGGCGTTATTGTGCAGTGCAGATTCATCATTTGCCGTATTATTGAAAGTGTAATAAACGGTAGGTTCCTGACCCTGCAATGTAAAACCTGAAAAAATCAGGCAAATTAATAGAAATAAATATTGGTAAATACTTTTCATGAAAAATAGGTTTCTTGTTTAATGAAAAATTATTTGCTTAAAAATTGTGTCTCGTAAAACTAGACTATATGTCTTTAAATTAATTGTACTTTCAAGTTGAATTATGATACAATTATGAATTACTCAATCTTTATGAACTTACATACAGATATTCCCTGATCACTAAGCAATAAAATTGAGTACAAACCTGGTTTGATGCTACTTATATCGATGCTTTCAATGCCGGAATGCTGTATCTTTTGCTGATAATATTTATTTCCCTGCATGTCCATTATCGTTATACTTGCATTGGTCAAATCACCTGGTGTTTCAATATATATTTCGCTGGATGCAGGATTCGGATAAACGTGGATATTTTGCGAAATATTATTCTTTTTTGTGGTCAATAAACTTTCTTTATACTGCGTCTGCGCTTCTGCAGGCGTCACTGCATTATTAAATATTTTTACTTCATCGATGATGCCCGAAAAATTATAATCCGTATTGTCTGGCAACATCTGACCTATGGTGAATGCCAAATCGGTAGTTTTTAGTTTACCTGTGATAAATTTAGCACTGCTCAGACGCCCATTCAAGTAAATGGTCATCAATGTGCCATCATAAGAAACGATTAAATGGTATTTTTCGAGTGGTTTAATTTCTTCATCTGAATCCAGATCGACAATACCATTCGTGGTATTAATAGTCCAGCGTAGTTTTTTCTCCGGAATGATAGAAACTTTCATGCGGTTTTGCCAACTTCCCTGTGATAAAATAAATGATTCTTTATCCGGTAGGGATGAAGCTTGAAACAGACAACTCAGTGTCACACCCTCTGTGAAATCCAGTACTGTCTTGTGTGGAACTGTGACATTGTCATTCACGCCGTCAAAGAGTAATGCGCTTTTTGGCTGATTATGAAAATCCTGAAAATATCTCGCACCGGACAATTCTCCATCGAGTTCATTAGCCGTGGAGTCTGATGTATTCCCGGAAAACGGGTACCAGGCAATCAAATCTGCATCGTAACTGCCGGGAAAATTATACACGGTGAACTTCATGGATGTAGTCGTAGCTGCACCTTTGCTGTCTGTTACTTTGAGTGAGACTTCATATATTCCTTCAGTGCCGGGGCTGGTCCAGTCGATTGTTGCTCCTTGTCCATTGATGGTACCTGCTGTAGATGACCATTCATAAGTGAGGGCATCACCATTAGCATCAAATGTAGTTGAGGCGATGGCAATTGTTTCATTGGTCTGTGTATAATTCTTTATTGCGCTTAATGTGACTACAGGAGGAATGTTTTTCTCATTGACGGTTTCAATCAAAATTTGCGCTGTATCTGCCAGCCCGGTTTCATCAGTGACGATAAGTCGCAAAGTATCAGTCCCCAGTATATCAGGCGCTGTCCATACTACCTGTGTTCCTGTGCCTGTAATATTGCCATTCGTTGCAGACCAATGGTAGGTGATCGCATCTGAATCTTTGTCGCGGACACTGGAGTATACTATGGTCTGCTTATTTTTTTCAACTTCATTAATTTCAGGAACCAGGGATTGGATCACTGGTGGGAAATGGTATGCGATGCTATGCTGATCATAGTCCACAGGGATATTATTTATTTTCATAATATTTTTATCATAGCTTACACTGCCGTTAGCCGGTGCAAGTACCAGAATTCGCGCGGTCTGCGCAGGTATTGAAATGGATACCATTCCGGTCTTTCCACGAATCAGAAACTTTTCAGAGACGGCATCATATACATCCGTACTGTCTGTGCCCAGATCCAGGTCAATATTCCTTTCCAGGGTGTAAGGATTGTAAGTTAACCAGGTAGGGTAGGCATTGTCCTGAAAAAAATCAGTGACCCGCATATCGTACAGCAGGATCTTTTCGACATTGGTCGCTCTGACCATTGCCCCTAGGTAACCTATGGAGGAAGAGCTGTATAGAGAGAGGTTTGTAGCTGCCCAACCACCTTTTTTAGCATCACCGGTCGCGAAGGGTGCTGTGCCGTTCCATTTCTCGCGGAGCGCTTCATGTGCGATCACACCATCAGGTACATTGGCATCTGACCAAGCTTTATCATCCTGTTTGTCTGCAGGTAAGCCATCCGGATAAAACCATCGGCTGGCATTGGTGAGGTGGAGCATCCATTTGCCGATGGCATTAGCAAATCGTTTGTCATATCTGAGCATAGGAACCAGTGTCGATGCCTGGTGTAAACCATTGAGCAGGAAAGCATAATCATTGCCACCGTCATTGGCCTCGCCAACCAATCCGCTAGCACTATAACCGCTCCAGTTACCCACTATAGTGCCCCATCCACGTAATGGTCCACGATTAAATGCCCAGTTGACCATTTTCTCCACATCATAGTTTGTTCCTAACTCTGCATTCATTCGTGCTGCGGTGTAAATACCATAAGGAAGCTGAAGTTCGTACGATGGATTAGTATTCAGTTTGTTTAAAAATTCCATGCTCCATTCTGCTGCTTTCAGGTATTGTGTATTTCGGGTATGTACATAAGCATTGTACAGTACCCAGGCGTATGCACCTGCAGCTTCGGGCTCTTTGACACCGGATGGATTGGGTTTTTGATCTATAAAACTAAATGCTCTGTAGTTCAAATTGGCTGCAGACCAGGGTTTCTCGCTGCCTCCCATAGTAGTGACTGCTTCAGTAAAGCGATCAGCGATGGTAGTAAACTGATATTCGGCATCACCAATATTCCCATACAGGTCATACAATTGATAAAAGAATACATTCGGCATCAAGTCATACCACCAGTCATGCCCGGATGAAGTAGAATTACCATTGAGGTAGATATTTTCACCGTTTTTTTTATTGAAAAAATCCTGACTCATCAGGATATAATTGCGATTATATTGATTAGTCTTATCGATGCCGACCAGACTGGCACCGACCAGTGACGGCAGTACATTTATTGCTTCATTGCCTTTTGGGCTGTTTGTTCCTACATAGGTATGCATTCCGAAAAATGCATTGTCAGGATAGTTAATCCCATTAACAATATCGTAACTGAGTGGCAGATATTGCCCTGTTAATTGTTGATTATACACAAATGAATCATAGGCAATAGCGACTTGTTTCCAATCTTTGAAGGAATAGGGTGAAGGTTCATTCGCCATCTGGTCAATACGGTCTATATGAAGCTGTTCCTGTGAAAAAGTCATATAGGCTGTGGTGAGTAGCCAAAGGCAAATAAATAATCTTGTTTTTAATTGGTTAAGTTGCATTAATAGCCGGTATTTTGTTTTAAAAATGGATTTAAGTCTAATTCTTGTTGTGGTATCGGAAAATGTTCATTTTTATTGGCAATAAATCCGAATTGTTTGAGCTTATCTTCCGCAATTCCCCAGCGTACATAATCGAAAAACTTATGCATTTCAAAGCCTAGTTCTACTGAGTACTCATGCCGGATAGCCTGGCGCATGATTTCCTGATCAGTGGTTACTACCTTAGGTAGTGTCGTGTCCGGATTAGCTGACTGATTGCGTGCTCTGGCTCTGACCTGCTCCAAGGGCTCCTGTGCTTCTACGGTACGCCCTAGTTCATTTAGTGCTTCTGCTTCCCAGAGAAGTACTGCAGCGTACCGGATTGGTGTGACATTGATATCGCCATCTGCCTTTTGGGTTACCGTACTGTCCGCTTGCAGGTATTTCCTGGGGCTATGATGTGTAGATGAGAATGAATTTTTATACACAACACCAAAATAATCCTGATTATTGGAAGCGATAGTGAAATCTCTACGTGGATCACCCGGCTCGAATTCGTCATAGTAACTTTGGGTCACTTCTGCAAATCCATATCCATCAGGCACTTTCTTAGAGAGCCAGGTCTGATTAAGGGCATTTCCGACGCCCAATTGAAGATTCGTATGCTGGATTTCCCAGACAGATTCCTTGTTATTTTGTGTATTTTTTCTGAAGTTATCCTGATAATCATCCATGAGGCCATATACACCCAGGTCTTTTACTTTCTGGACATAAGTAAGTACGGCTGACCAGTTCTTCGCATATAGATTTGTTTCGGCAGCGAGTGCATAAGCTGCACCTCTGGTAGCTCTACCTATATCTACTCCGGAATATATCGCAGGCAGATATTGTGCAGCATAGTCACAGTCTTTGATGATCTGTGCATAGATATCTGCAATTGGAGATTTGGCATATTTTATCTCAGCAGGCGGCGTGATTTTAGTAATCAACTGAACTTCACCATATACCTGCGTCAATTGGAAATAATAAAAAGCTCTTAAAAAATAAGCCTCTGCGATGATTCTGTTCTTAAGTGCCTCATCCATGTTGATCGGTGCGACCTTTTCGATGACAGTATTGCATTGGGTGATGCCATTGTACTCCAGTGCCCAGAAATTATTGAATTCTTCAGTACGTGGTGTATAGGTAAAGAAGTCCATCTCTGTCAATCCCGGTTGTGAACCATCACCACCTACGACGGCAGCGTCTGTAGTCAGGATACCCATTGCCCAGTAGGCGTTTTTATTCGATGTATTAAACATTAATGGCCCATAAGCACTATTAATGCCTTGCAATGCATCATTGGCATCTTTGAAAAAGTTTTCAGTACTAACGACACCAATAGGATCAATATCCAGTATTTTTTGGCAAGAAAAATTAATAAATGCCAGTGCAATAATTATGTAAATGTTATTTTTCATTTTTCCTGATTTAAAAATTTAATGAAATACCAAATAAAACCTTCCTGGGTGCAGGAACTGTTCCCCAGTCTATGCCTACAGCCAGATCAGAGGTGATGCCCAATCCCTGGGTATCATTATTATTGGCTTGAATTTCGGGATCTAATCCCGGATATTTCGAAAATGTAAATAAATTCTGTCCGGTAATAAATATCCTGAAGTCATGTACATATCTGCTTTTTATGAATGATTTCAGATTATATCCGAGAGTCACATTTCTCACCTTCATATAAGAACCATCATAGAGAAAGCGTGTGGATATGCGTCGATTACCATTTCTGTCATCCAGGCTTACTTTAGGAATGTTTGTATTCTGATTATCCGGACGCCAGTAATTCTTTATGTCCTCATAGGAGTTGAATCCGCGGGACTGCGTCTCATAGGCAAAATTGCCATAGAGGAAGTAGATATCATTGCCCTGTACTCCCTGAAATAATACTGAAAAATCAAGGTTCTTCCATTGTAAGCCTAGATTCAGACCATAGGTAAAGTCAGGGAATGGACTTCCTATGTGCGTCCGGTCCTTATCATCGATTACTTTGTCGCCATTGATATCGACAAATTGTACATCGCCGGGTCTGGTATCTTTTGACTGGAAAGGGCTGGCTTCTATCTCTTCCATACTATTGAAAATGCCTTTCATTTCATATAAGTAAAATGAACCGATCGGGTAGCCTTCTTCTGTCTTTGTGATCGGTCCGTCTGAGAGTCCATATCCACCTAAGATCGGTTCACCGGTACTGATGGATAAGACTTTATTCTTATTTGTAGCAAAGTTGCCACTGATGGAATAATCCAATTTACCTATTTTATTTCTGAATATTGCGGCTATTTCCAGTCCTTTATTTTCTACCGAACCTGCATTGACATAGGGTGGGGCTTGTTCGCCGGCAGATTGGGGGATCGGAACTCTGACCAGCATGTCACTGGTAACTTTCCGGTAATAATCCATGATAAAGCTGAGTCTGCCATTGAATAAACTGAAATCCAGTCCCAGGTCAGAAATGGTAGTCGTCTCCCACTTGATCTTATCATTACCTGTTTCCAGTATTTGTGCCCCGGTGACTACCTGGCCATCGAATGAATAAACTCTCAGCCCTGTGCCTACCATTGATGTATAAGGATATAGGCCTATTTCCTGGTTCCCCAGTTTGCCCCAACTGGCTCTGAGCTTAAGATTGCTCAGAAAATTTACATTCTCCAGAAAAGACTCGCGGGATACATTCCAGGCGGCTGATATTCTGGGAAACATACCCCAGCGATTGTCTTTTCCAAATCGGCTTGAACCATCCCGGCGCAATGATGCATTCAGGATGTATTTATCATCATAGGAATAATCTAATTGGCCGAAATAAGATAGCAGTGCCCACTCGGTAGTGATACCTGAAGCGCCAATGTTCTTGATATCTTCCACGACACTGTTATCAATATTACGGAAGGCTGGATCAGTGCGGAAGAAATTATTGACAGAAGCACCCAGGTAGTTTGTATTATTCTTGATAGCTTCCATCCCTATTAAGGCCCCAACTCTGTGGAGGCCAAAGAGTTTCTGAAAGTCCAGCGTATTCTGCCAGACCATATTGCGGCCGAATACCCGGCTTTCAGTCAGTGATGTCGGATCATAAATGGCCGCAGAAAGCCTTTCCTTGAATTTTTTCTCATTTTCAAAAGTAAAATCACCACCCAGAGAGGTTTTTGCCTTAAGAAAATCAGTGAGTGTAGCTTCTGCATACAGATTTCCAAAGATACGGGTACGGTCGATCGTCCAGTCAGTAGCATCGATCAGTGCCAACGGATTGGCATTGCCATCACCATATAGCGTAGAGTTACCCAGTTCGGCAGAGGTATTGATATAACTGCCATCCTTATTATAAATACCAAAAGTAGGTGCTGCAATCAGTGCATAGCGCAGTACATTGAGTTCATTGCCGGGGCCATATCCATCACCGGTACTGTTCATTCTGTTTTGATCCGTATAGCTGATGTACATATTACTGCCGATTTTCAACCATTTGCCTTTAGTCTCGCCATTGAAGCGAACGCCATATTTTTTAAATCCCTGACCTTTAAAAACACCTTTTTCATTCAGATATTCACCCATGATGTAGTAATTCGCATTATCTGTACCGCCGGTAGCGCTCAGGCTGTATGTCTGATAAGGTGCGATATTAAAGACCTGATCCAGCCAATTTACATTCGGCAGTGTGTCGATGATAGATAAGTCAAAGGTATCCAGTTGTCGGGCCGGATCTCTGAGCGTATTGGCATTCTTGATACCTGCATTTCGCACATGAACATAATCATTCGTGTTCAGAAGCTTAGGTAGTCTGTATGCCTGGGAATAACCGACCGAGGTATTGAATGAGAAGGAAGGCTCTCCGGCTTTTCCTTTCTTTGTAGTGATGACGATGACACCATTTGCTGCCCGGGATCCGTAAATCGCTGCTGCCGCATCTTTGAGTACCTCGATGGAGGCTATATCTTTGGTCGAAAACATATTAATATCGCCTGTGGTGGGTACACCATCAATGATATACAGTGGGTTATTATTTCCTACTGTACCTACACCCCGTATCCTGACTGCGATCCCGTCACCGGGTGCTCCGGAGGTCTGGGTGATATTTATACCGGGTGCTTGTCCCTGGAGTGCCTGATCGATGCCCAAAACCGCGAGTTTTGAAACCTCTTCGCCCTTGACAGAACTGATAGCAGAGGTGATATCTGCTTTTCTTTCCGTCTTATAACCGGTGACAATTACATTCTCCAGTAATTCAGAAGTAGGAACAAGGCTGATATTGATATGTGTGCGTTGATTGACCGCTATTTTTTGTGTGATATAACCCACATAGCGAATTTCCAGTATCGACTGAGGATTACAATCTATGGTATAATTCCCTTCGATATCCGAAATGGCTCCTTTTTGTGTTGTAGTCTCGATGATGCTCACTCCTACCAACGGTGAATGATCCGTACTATCGAGAATGGTTCCGGTCACACGAATCTGAGCGTTAATATATGAAGGGAGTACAAGAAAAAATCCACAACAGATGATAAATTGAAAAACGCGTGGTAGAGCTTTGTACATAGCAAATATTTTAAGTCAGAATAAATAAATAAGTCTGTTTTTTAGGTAAATCTGACATCACAATGAATGCTTGTAAAGTTAAGGATGATTCCACTGTTAAAATTGTAGTATTCTGTGAAAGTATGATACTATTATGAATAAGATTCCGTACTTTTAACGGTTGATAATTGGGTAATTCAAAATTATATTCTTAGTTATCAGTTATTTATACAATAAAATTGTGGCAGTACTATCGTGAATATTTACCGGGAAATAACACCATTGAAAGAGCAGGATGTCTTTGTGCTGCTTGATTCCTACTCCAATGGTTTTGATTATCCGATCCACTGTCATCCGGAGTACGAACTGAATCTGATCCAGGGAATTTCAGGCAGTCGGATTGTAGGTGATTCAGTAGAAGATTATTTCGATTCTGATCTGGTTTTATTAGGGCCTTATTTGCATCATAAATGGTCTGGGAATGAATATATCGATGGCAAAAAGATAAAGTACAGGGTGATAACGCTCCAGTTTTCAGGTGAAATATTTGAAGGACCTTTATTTAGCAAAGAGCGATTCATGAATATAAACCGGATGCTCAGTAATTCAATTCGCGGGATTGTCTATTCGGGTGAAGTTGCCGAAATAGCGAAAACGATTATTGGTAAATTAACGCTGGGAGAAGGGATGAATACTATCCTTGAGTTCTTAAATCTGATGGAATTACTGTCACTTACGAAGGAATACCGGTATCTGACGAGTGAGAATTTTTCATCAGCGGAGCTGAAATGGGATAGTAAGCGAATTCAGATTGCGTATAATTATATTGTTACCAATTATTCAGACCATACGCTCAACATCGAGATGGTGGCGCAGCAAGTGAAGATGAGTAATTCAGCATTCAGTCATTTTTTTAAGAAATATACCAATAAACCTTTTACTGATTTTCTGACAGATATCCGGATTAGTCAGGTTTGTAAATTGCTGAATGATTCGGATTATACGATCAGTGAATTGGCTTACCGTTGTGGTTTTAACAACATCGCTAACTTCAACCGGCATTTTAAACGACTGCGGGGATGCACACCCAATGAATATCGCAACAATGACCGTTTGCTGGATGAATTTGACTGGGAACGGCAACTGACACCCTGGCAATTCCTGCCGCCTGATTCCGGTGATTTGCATTTGATCGGTCCGAATACTTATTCTACCCGGGTCATTCATGTGTGATTTTCTGGTGAGCTTAGGTCGCACGTCGTCTTTGCGAGGAATATATGACGAAGCAATCTCAAACTTAAATGTCGCCAGTCGCATGTCGTCTTTGCGAGGAGTGTGCGACGAAGCAATCTCAAACTTAAGTGTCGCATAAAGTCTGTGTGAGTTTACTCTTAGCACCTCAGCGTAAGATTGCTTCTTCCTCCTTCGTCGTCATCGCAATGACGTGTGGATGGCGTAATTGTGAGGAGACTATGACGAAGCAATCTCAAATTTCAATGTCGCCAGTCGCATGTCGTCTTTGCGAGGAGTGTGCGACGAAGCAATCTCAAACTTAAGTGTCGCATAAAGTCTGTGTGAGTTTACTCTTAGCACCTCAGCGTAAGATTGCTTCTTCCTCCTTCGTCGTCATCGCAATGACGAAAATTAGTTTATTCCAAATTTCCCTCCACGCTTTTCTTCATCTCAAACACCTGATCACAGCGTGCTGCTAACAGTGGATTGTGTGTGACGATGACAAAGGTCTGTTGGTGTTCTTCCCTGAAACGGAAGATAAGGTTGAACAGTTCTTCAGCTGTATTCTCATCCAGATTACCTGTAGGTTCATCGGCGAGGATGACGGCCGGTTGATTGATGAGCGCCCGGGCAAAAGCGACCCGCTGTTGCTCTCCTCCGGACAATTCTTTTGGTTTGTGCGTCAACCGGTGACCCATGTCCAGTGAATCCAGTAATTTCTTTGCCGCAGCTTGTGCCCGGGACTGTGACTCGCCGCTAATCAGCGCGGGAATACAAACGTTTTCAAGTGCAGTAAACTCCGGTAGCAGATGGTGAAACTGGAAGATAAATCCCAGGCTTTGGTTCCTGAATTGTGCAAGCTTGTTGCCTTTTAATTTTTGTGTATTGATATTGTTGATGGTAATTGTTCCGGCATCGGGCTTTTCCAGTGTGCCCAGGATATGAAGTAAGGTGCTCTTGCCCACACCGCTTTTACCCACGATGGCCGCGACTTCACCTTTTTTGACTGAAAAGTCCACACCGGTAAGCACCTTAATGTTATCGTACGATTTATGAATATCCTGTGCTGTTATCATCGGGACAAAATTAGCCTTTAATCCCGAATAGAAAAGCCAAATCCATACTCCTTGTACAAACTCACGTAGATTTCAACGATTATCCTAACTGCATTGCCGAAAAATATTAGTTTTGTATAAAGAGTAAATATGCGTTCATTATTCCGTAAAAAATCGATAGGGCAAATTTTAAAAGATGAGATTGCTAATCCTGACCTGGTAGATGACATCCATAATCCCGGATTGGCCCGTAATCTTCGTTTGCGTGACCTGGTCGGTTTTGGTATTGCTGCTATTGTCGGAGCGGGTATCTTTAG
>CAZGKN010000051.1:0-19043 GCA_964525915.1 uncultured Saprospiraceae bacterium
GTGCTGGCTGCTTTAGAAGCAAAGGATAACCAATGGGATGAAGCAATTCTATTGAATGATCGGGCTGAAATAGCGGAGGCAATATCTTCCAATATTTTCTTCATTAATTCGCGGGGTGATCTGTTTACGCCATCAATTGGGAGTGGAGCACTGGATGGAGTGATGCGTAGTTATATATTGAGCAATCTTTCAGATGATTATTCCATCTTTGAATCAGTGATTACTGTGGATGATCTTAGTACCTTTGAGTCTTGTTTTTTGACAAATGCAATCCAGGGAATAGTTTTGGTAGATCATATCTCCAGAGTTCATTTTGAAAACAAGCAAGGTGAAAGATTCAGAATGCATGTATTAGATCAGTTACTGACAAAATATTATTGAATGAAAAAAATTCTTATAGCCAACAGAGGCGAGATTGCTGTCCGGATTATTCACACTTGTAAAAAGATGGGAATTTCTACAGTGGCTATTTATTCTGAAGTAGATGAGTTTGCGCTGCATACATTATTGGCAGATGAAGCATATTCGGTTGGGGGCAATGCACCGATTGAATCCTATCTCAACATTGAAAAAATCATCCGGATCGCACTGGATTGCGGAGCGGATGCCGTACATCCCGGGTTTGGATTTTTAAGTGAGAATAGTTCATTTGCGCAGCAAATTACTGAGGCAGGTCTGATATTCATTGGCCCTTCTACCCATGCAATTGACATCATGGGAAATAAATTAAGTGCGAAGGAAGCAGTAGCGCATTATCCTATTCCAATGGTACCGGGCAGTGGAGATGCTCTGACAGACGTCACATCCGCGAAGCAAATTGCACTTGAGATAGGTTTCCCGGTGTTGATAAAAGCAGCTGCTGGTGGGGGCGGGAAAGGTATGCGCGTAGTCGATCGGATCGAGGACTTTGAAGAAAGTTTCGAACGGGCGAAGAATGAAGCCAGAGCCGCATTTAATGATGATTCAGTATTCCTGGAGAAATATATCACCAAACCCCGACATATAGAAATCCAGATTATTGCCGATCAGCAAGGTAATATCTGTTATCTGTTTGAGCGAGAATGCTCTATACAGCGCCGACATCAGAAAGTAATCGAAGAGGCACCAAGTGCCGTAGTCACTCCCGACCTGAGAGAAAGAATGGGTCAGGCTGCAGTCAATGTCGCAAAAGCTTGTAACTATTACAGCGCAGGAACAGTGGAGTTCTTAGTGGATGAAAATCTTGATTTTTATTTCCTGGAGATGAATACACGTATTCAGGTAGAGCATCCGGTAACTGAGGCTATAACGGGATTAGATTTGGTAGAACTCCAGATTGAAATTGCCCGGGGTAAATCCTTGCCCTTCAGACAGGATGAACTGAAGATCGATGGCCATGCGATTGAACTCCGTGTATATGCGGAAGATCCATATAATCAATTCCTGCCGGACATCGGTACACTAGTCGAATACAGGGAACCCACAGGAGAGGGAATAAGGGTAGATTCAGGTTTTCTGCAAGGAAATACCATACCGCTGTATTATGATCCGATGATCGCTAAACTGACCGTACATGCACCCACCAGGACGGAATGTATTCAGAAAATGAAAGCAGCTATTGATGCCTATGTGATTCATGGCGTGAAGACTACATTGCCTTTTGGTATTTTTGTGATGGACCACCCGGCATTTACAGAAGGGCATTTTGATACCGGATTTGTACCCAAATACTTCAGTGAGGAGAAACAGATTGAGGATGAGGAACGAAATAGCTGGTTTGCTGCAAAAATTGCGGGTAAACTATTTGGTTCGCAGCAAAAATCAATACCGCAAGGAAATGCGCTTAAATCAAACTGGACACGGCGTAAATAAAATATTCTGATTTGTTAATATAAATCAAAAGGTAGGCTCAGTGATACCAGAGCCGGAATTCATACGCTTATGTATATTATCTTTGTATAATAATTTTCAAAATTTATCAATTCGAATTTCTTAACTATTAAAAAACATTGAATCAAATGAAGTCAATCTTTCTTAGCTTGAGTCTGATCCTGAGTATGGCATTATTCTCTTGTAAAAATGATAATGCAGCAAATGCTGAAGCTACACCTGCCGGTGCAATGGCTGATGCGAATCAGATGAAGCAACAGGCAAATGTTCCTGCGGGTGGTATAGCAAAACCTAATGAAACCACCATCGCAACAGGACCTACTACCACAATGAAATTAAGTGCTACATCTTATGATTTTGGCACTGTCAATGAAGGCGATATCGTAGAAACTTCTGTTACTGTTACCAATACCGGTAAAGAGCCATTAGTCATCACAAACTGCCACGCTAGCTGTGGATGTACTACTCCTACTTGTCCCAGAGAACCGGTTGCTCCTGGTCAATCAGTGGATGTGCCAATCAAATTTGACACAAAAGGTAAGCCTGGTCCACAAAAGAAAGAAGTAACGATTACAGCTAACACTGATCCTGCACAAACAAAGTTCTTATTGTCAGGAACAGTGAAGAAGAAAGCACAAGGTTAAAATTTAAAGCTATATTTAAGGGAGAGCTTCAGTGATGGAGCTCTTTTTTTATGCTTTCGTTGCGTGAAATCCATGTTGTATTGCCTCAAGCAAGACTTCAATGTTAATATTTTTTAAAGATTTGAATTTGATACAATACCCGCTAATGCTTGCTTTCCCTAGTCTGTCTTTATAAGTTTTAGAAAGAAACTGTTTATCCTCCAATCCGATGATGTAAACTGAAATTCCACTGGTGTTGGCGCTCAAACCGATCTGGTAAAACTCTTTTGTCTTTCCATCCGCATATTTAATAATTTGTGACCCATACCCAATATTCGGGTTGCTTACTATTTTGCCGGCGCTGTCCTTTCCGTCCAGGTACCACAGTTTACTATCGGGTAAAGACTTCCGGATGAGTGAATGCAATTCAGAAATTTCTTGTCTTTTAGCCTCCGGCAAATTAGAAATATATGCTTCGATAAGCTGTGTAACTTCCATATTGAATCACTTTCGATGAGTAAATTGAAAAAATAAGAATCGTATTATTTAGAACGTACTTTGAGAAAGAGTAAAACTAATGAAAATGTTTTATTTATTGAAGCAAGAAGGAGAGTGGATTTGTACGTAAAAATATAAGTTTTTAGAATATGTGAAATAAATATATAATTTATTTGTAATGTGTATTAAAGTTTGGCACGGTATTTGTTAGTACATATTAAAAATCTTATTAACATGAATCTAAAACAAGTTTTATTTACACTTTGCTTTACTACCTTAGGGCTTATTACTAGTAATAGCCTGAATGCACAAGACGGAAGTACTGACAATCACACTATTGGAATCGAAATTCCGGAAGTTGCGCTGGTGGATATTGAGCCGGCTGCATCTAAAAACATTACAATGAATTTTACTGCGCCTACTGAGGCAGGTGACCCTATCGAAGCTCCGGATGACAATACTGATCTCTGGATCAACGTGTCTTCGATCAAATCTACTGGTGATCCTACCCGTACAGTGTCTGTTAAATTAACTGCATTAGTACCGGGTGTGGATATAAAAGTAACAGCTGCAGCTGATGCAGGTCAGGGTGCTGGTACTTTAGGAACACCTGGAGCTCAGTTGACTTTGACTACATCAGATCAGAGTTTAGTTACAGGGATTGGTAGTGGATATACCGGTAATGGAGCTTCTAGTGGATACAACCTGACGTATAATGTCAGTAGCCCGGATAGCGACTATTCAAACCTGTCAGCTACATCGGCCACCGCTACAGTTACTTATACTATTTCAGATAATTAATGCTATCTGATATTGAGTAAGATAAACAAAGTTCCAAAAACAAAAAAAGAGACCTTTATTAAGGTCTCTTTTTTTTTTACGCGAAATTGTAATTTCTTTGGATGGTAATTTTAGGGACTTGTAATACAGCATTTGAACTTTTAAACTCATTTGACCAGCCATATGTATGGTATATTCTTGTATGTGTAATAAAATTTATATCAGCATAATCAATATTATAAATTTATGTAATATATTTGTTCTGTAAAACAAAATATTATCATGAATTTTAAACGGGATGTACTGATTACGGCAACCATTATCCTCGGATTGATTAGAAGCGTTGATTTAAATGCACAGGATGGAAACACAGACAATCACACAATTGGAATAACTATACCTGAAGTAGCACTTGTGGATATTGAACCAGCTGCTTCGAGAAATATAAGCATGAACTTTACAGCACCTACAGAAGCAGGCAATCCAATAATTGCTCCAAATAACAACTCAACACTGTGGATTAATGTTTCATCCATTAAGTCCACGGGTGATCCGACACGAACAGTATCAGTGAAGCTGACCGCATTGATTCCAGGAGTAGCTATTAAGGTGACAGCAGCTGCAGATGCGGGACAGGGGGCCGGTACTATGGGGACACCAAGTTCTCAGTTGACCTTGTCCACATCAGATCAGGGAATAGTAACTGGTATTGGAAGTGCTTATACAGGTAATGGTGCTTCAAAAGGTTATAATCTGACTTACAATGTCAGTAGCCCCGATGGTAATTATGGGAATTTGTCAGCTAACGCAGCTATTGCAACAGTAACTTACACAATTTCAGATAATTGAGTAATGATGATCTGGATGATTTCATCGCTTTAAAAAAAGCTCTGGATAATGATACATTTTTATTTTTAGTTAAACTTATTTATCAACTATTATATGAGATATTTCTTCATATACATCTTCTTGATTCTGGGTCACCAGATTTCCTTCGCAAGTATAATTATCCAGAATGGGCTTTCCCATCAATATAAAGTAAGCGCAGGGACAGTATATACAGGTACGATTATAATTCAAAATACCAGCGATAAAGCGCAAAATGTAAAACTATATTTTGAAGATATTACATACAACGGGAATGGTGAGACAGTGTACTCTGCGCTCAACGAAAATCCCAGATCAAATGCGAAGTGGATTAAATTAGAGACTAATTTACTCGCCTTAGGTGGTAAAGAAGTAAAGTCAGTTTTTTATACCATTTCCGTTCCAAAAGATTCACTACAAGCGGGTAGTTATTGGACTTCAATTATGGTCGAACCAATTGATGACTATAAACCCGATGGTAAGAAGGGTGGTTTTACAATAACTTCAGTAGTTAGATATTCAATTCAGATAATTACAGATATTCACAGTGATGACATCAAGACGGAACTTGAGTTTAAGAAATTAAATATGAGTAGCATTGATGGGAAAAGAACACTCGAAGTTGCAATACAAAATACAGGCAACTTGTATTGCAGAGCAACAGCAACAGTAGAGCTTTTTGATAAGCAAACGGCTAAAAAAATTGGTCGCTTCTCCAGTATTCCCGCAGGATTGTATCCACTAGGTAATTATAAAATTTTCAATATTGATCTATCTACCGTGCCAAAAGGTAGTTATAAAGCTGCGTTGATTGCTACTGATCAGGAAAACAATGCATTTGCAATCGATATTGATTTAGAAGTGAAAGATGAATAGAGTCTGGATAGTTCTCCTTAGTTTATTTTATATTTTTACTGCTTACGGGCAGGACACCTTACCACCCGCTAATCAGCCCGAAGAAGTATTCTCACCTGGAATGACATCTTCAATTTCAATTTTTTTGACAAATGAAACTCCGGATGATCATAGTTTTAAGTTTTCAGTCTCATCTTCGTCTGAGACTATCGTGCCCCTAATTATGGAGAATAATATACAAATTGCAGCGAATAGTAAAACTTTACTTGTATTACCGGTTCGAATTACCAACGATGCTTCAGCGGGCAATTACACGATAAAAGTATTTTACTGGAATGAGAAATTAAACACCAGGGACTCGGTTTCAGCAATTATCCGTGTCTCCGAATCACAAAAAATTAAACTGACCACTATTTCTAATGTGGATTATATCCAGGCAGGGCAAACTATCAGAGCATCATTTCTGTTGTCAAATCAGGGAAATACTTCTGAGAAATTAATATTGAGTTCCAATGCAAACATTGACTTGCTACAGACGGAAGTTTTATTAAATCCCGGTGATAATAAAGTAATCAATGTAGTAAAAGTAACCGATGCCTCTTTAGAAAGCACCAGTATGTATTCGATGAGACTTACAGCTTCAATTGCTGATCAACCTGAAAAGAATTGGTATGCTTATAATAATACCATGGTAATAGCAAAGAATGCAGCAAAGCAAGATGCTTATTTTCGTTTCCCATTGTCAGTTTCACTGGCATATATCGGAATGCGTCAGAATGGCCAACTACAAAAAGGTTTTCAGGGCGAGATTAATGGAAAAGGCAGTCTGAATAAAGATAATACAGATTATCTTGAGATAAAAGCTGTCAGTCCAAACCCGGTTGCATTTACATCCATGTCCCAATTTGAACAATATACGGCAATGTACAGAAACAAGAATCTCTATGTATTATTGGGTGATTATTCTTATACTTCAAGTTACCTGACAGAAATACAGCGATTTGGTACAGGTGCAGAAATTCATTATACTTTTGATAAAGTGGAGATTGGTGGTTTTTATAATCATCCCCGTTTTTTTAGGGATATAAAAGATGAATTTTCTGTTTTTACGAGTTTAAAATTGAATAGTAATTCAAGTATTAAAGGAGGATATTTGTTTAAGAATACCAGTGAAAATGTAGGGTTTCCGGGCGGCTCGAAAGAACAAGAAAACATTCACATACCTTATTTAGTCTATGAGTCTAAAATTTGGGATAAAGTGAATCTTACTGCAGAAGCAGCTTATAGTAAGAGTAAGCGGCAGCAAGGACTGGCATATCGTATTCTGACCGATGCTAATTTTGATAAACTGACTATGAGTGGTCAGTATCTTCATGCCGGACCAAAGTATGACGGGTACTATTCAAATTCCGATTTAATTAATGCAAACCTGAATTACCAACCTTTTCAAAAGTTTTACATTAATGCATATTATTCGCAGAGTGCGAGTAATGTAAAATTAGACACTTTATTTTTATCTGCGCCATTAAGTAAAGGATATCAACTGGGCCTTAGTTACAGGTATTATAAGTATAACACGCTGTCGCTTTATGGTGGATTTCAAAGTGGTAAAGACCGTCTGGCGCTTAAACTCTTTGATTATGCAGAGCGCTATGTCAGGGTGGGGATTAGTCAGGATATTGCGTTCTTTAACCTTAGATTAGAATGGCAATATGGCAAGACTGACAATTTCCTGCTTAACGCAAGTGGAATAAGTAAGAACGCCACGGCAAACCTTAGTGCAACAATTTTCAAGACTACACTGAATTTATTTGGGAGTCTTGGCGAGACAGCGCGTTATGCAGAAAAAAGTCAGCGTCAGGTGTATTATGGTGGCAGACTCGAAAGCCAATTGTCAAGAAAGAGTCATATAAGCCTTTCTTTTCAGAATAATTTCAGTCCTGAAGAGTATTATGCGGATCGTAATCTGTTTGAGTTGCGTTATAGTCAGGAAATCTTCCCGCAGAATGTAATTGAATTAGCCGGTCGCTACACTTTGCAGAAAGGTGAGATAGGTGATAAAGATTTTATCATGTCAGTACGCTATATTTATAATCTGAATATTCCTGTACAGAAAGTAGCGGAATATACGACGCTGCATGGTAAGATAATGAACATGGGCGTGAATAGTGTAGGCGGTATCCGTTTGTTCTTAGGTACAAATATTACTTCCACTGATAGCCTTGGTAATTTTACTTTTAAAAATGTAGTGCCTGGTCAGGCTTTCCTCAGTATCGATAAATCCAGTATGCAGATTAATGAAATCACTAACATTCCACTACCTGTGACAGTTGATCTCTCCGGCAAGGAAAATATATTTAACTTTGGTCTGACAAAAGCCGGAAGTATCGAAGGGAATATAGCAGTAGAGGGTTATGATAAGCTAAGTTCTGACAAATCCTTATTGGTAGATTCTTTACAATCGCAAAAAAGTGGAAATTTTGTAATTATAGAAGTCTCATGCAATAATGAAGTGTACAGAAAATTGTGCTCGTTGAATGCTCCTTTTAATTTTACATATCTGCGTCCGGGAAATTGGGTATTGAAAGTATTTAGGAATAATTTAAGTAAAGAATTTACCTTGATAAAAGATACATACGAAGTATCAATAGATGCTAATGAAACAAAAAAGATAGAAATTGGAATTTCAAAAAAGCAAAAAGAAGTGAAATATCAATCGACACCGATTCAAATAAAGTACGGGAAATGAAACGAGGATTAAATTTATTCCTTATTATTTGTAGTCAGTTTATTATGATTTTCTATGGGCTTGCACAAACAAGTGGAAGTAAAAATATTTCTATCACTTTGCCTACTGTAGTCTTACTGGATGTCGAACCTGCCGGGACTATCAGCATGAGTTTTACTGCACCGACTGAGGCTGGATTACCATTGACCAATCCTACACCCAATACTACAAAGTGGCTCAATTATACCTCCGCAGTCACCACTGGTGGAAGCCGTACGATCTCAGCTAAAGTAAGTGAACTCATTCCAGGGGTGGATATAAAGCTGAAGGCTTCCGCTGCCAGCGGAGCCGGTGGTGGAACAAGAGGTACGCCCGGAGCTGAAATTATACTGACTACGAGTTCGACTGTTTTTATCAGTGGAGTAGGAGGTGCATTTACCGGTACAGGTGCAAACAATGGACACCAATTGACGATTTCTCTGGTTCCCAATAATTATGCTAATCTCATGAGTCAGACAAATAAACAGATTCAAATAACTTATACAATCAGCGGAACATAAGCTCAATGAAAAAAGTAGAAAATACAGTAAGTGCGTTGTTGTTAGTCATGTTAGTTTGTATAGGTTCTCAGAGTAAATCCTGGTGTCAAAGTCTTACTGTAAGCGGAAGTAATTGGACTGTACCACTTACATATATTACAGAGGCAGGTAAGGATTATGTGAATTCACAGGAAAGTGCTACAAATCAGATATTATTAAGCGGATCAGGGACTGCCTTTCTTTGGATTGATGGAACGGTTAAAATTTCTGCACATTATACAGCAGATCCTAAATGGAATAATAACTTATTGATTGCAGTAAAGAGAACCGGCAATGGTACCTTAAACTCCGGTACTACGATCTCGGGCAATACGAATTATATCAATATACTCAATGGCTCAGATCTCGAGTTATTTACAGTGCATAATGGATGTGGATTTTGTACTTATACTTTTTCTAATACCCCGATGCAATTGCAGCTTTCAGGTATCTCAGTCACCGTACCTTCAGATGCATATTCAGCTAAAATCGTGTTTACCATCAGTTATTGATCTGGAACTGATGTAAGAAAATTCAGCTTCAGCGTTGGTTTGACATTAGTGACATGTTGTAAGATTTTTACATTGAATATATCAGTAATCAGATAGTAATTTAGGTGCTACATTTGCATCGTTTACGCTGAGAAATACTGAAATGGTTAAAAATTATCTATCCTTAGTAAAATTCAGTCACACCATTTTTGCTTTGCCTTTTGCCTTAATCGGGTTCGCTTTAGGCGTCTATTCGATTAATTCATTTGAATATCTTTTATTCTTGAAAGTATTGCTCTGTATGGTCTTTGCGCGCAATGCAGCTATGGCTTACAACCGGTATTTAGACAGAGATATTGATGCATTGAATCCCCGCACACTAAACAGAGAGATTCCGGCTGGCACATTATCAGCCAGGCGCGTTTTGTTTTTCGTTTTTCTTAACTGTTTACTATTCATCGCAACTTGTTATTTTATAAATTGGTTATGTTTTGTGTTATCTCCAGTGGCATTATTAATCATATTGGGTTACAGCTATACGAAGCGGTTTACGGTGTTGTGTCATTTGGTACTGGGTCTGGGACTTTCATTGGCTCCTATCGGGGCTTATCTGGCTGTGACCAGTCATTTTGATTATCTACCCTTGTTGTATTCGGCAGTAGTGCTTACCTGGGTAGCCGGTTTTGACATAATCTATAGTTTACAAGATGATGATTTCGATCGCTCTCAGGATTTATATTCTATACCGGTAGCGTTGGGTAGGAAAGGAGCATTGCGGTTGAGTAGTATACTGCATTTACTTACCGCAATATTGATTTGTGTGGCCATATATTTTACTTTTCTACGTTATGAACAAATTTATTGGATTACGCTAGTTGGTCTGATTGTTTTTTTAGCAATGTTATTGTATCAGCATCTGATTATCTCCTCAGCTAATCTGAGCCGTGTAAATGTTGCTTTTATGACTACCAATGGTATAGCCAGTGTGATTCTGGGTGCTTCAGTGATTTTTGATTTTTTGGTTTAAAAATGAAATAAACTTTTCAGTGGCGATAGCCCTGTGGCTGATTTCATTTTTTGCATCAGACCCAAGTGAAGCCAGACTCTGGTGATAACCCTCCGGAATAAACAAGGGATCGTAACCAAATCCAGTAGTACCTGACGCTGACAGTGCTATAGTGCCATTCAGGATTCCTTCACAATCAAATTCTTCATTTCCACTGACAAAAGCTATCTGACAAATAAAGCGCGCCCTACGATCGGCAATTCCTGTTAATTCTACGAGGAGTTTCTTGTTGTTTTCTTCTGAACTTGCATTCTCGCCTGAATACCGGGCTGAGTAAATTCCGGGTCTGTTATCAAGTGCAAAGACTTCAAGTCCTGAATCATCCGCCATAGTTGGCAATCCGGTATATTGAAACCCCGCTTTGGCTTTAATAAATGCGTTTTCAAGAAAGCTATTGCCCGTCTCTGCAATATCCGGATATTCGGGGAAATCGAGTAAACTAAATACTTCTATTGATGGGGGAATTAATGCTGCAAATTCGGTGACTTTATGTTTGTTTTTAGAAGCTATTAATATCTTTTGCATCACTTGTTCAGAATACTTGTTTTACACATTTCCAGTATTGGATGGCTTTATTTTTGTCATTGGCAAGTGTCTTTAGATTGCTAGTATTAATGAAACTAATATTACTCAATCTATGCCATTGATCTGGGGAGCTGCCACCGAGTGCATGTAAGTTTTTTCCAAAATATATAATACGAATAGCTTTACCAGAATTCAATAAGCTATTTATATCCAGTTCACATTGATCAGGAATTATTACCATCAATGAATAATGATCTAGATAAAGACTCAGGTCATTGGCCATTTTGATAATCATCGTTTTAGATTTTTCAGATAAATCTGATTCTGACAACACAAAAAGTAAACTAATTTCATCAGTTAACAATTCATTATTTATTGTGAAATACCTGACCGTTCTGTAAAGAGGTATTGGTTCAAACGGTAAATTCAAAATATAATTTTGTTCTGTGTCTGTTTCGGTCATTTTTACAAAATATATGTTTGTTATTGATGATTTTTCAAAATTGAAATGTAAAAATAATTAGTTATATTTGTAGCTTAACCCTTATATGATATGTCAAAAATACACATTACCACGACAGAGCATTCAAGAATTGCTGAAATTGATCTCGAAAATTTGGGATTTGGAAGAACTTTTTCTGACCACATGTTTGTAGCTGATTATAAAGATGGAGAATGGCATGATTTTCGAATCGAACCTGTGCATAATTTTTCAGTCCATCCGGCAAATATGACTTTTCATTATGGTCAGGCAATTTTTGAGGGTTTAAAGGGATCTAAGAATGCCGCTGGTGAGCCTTTGTTATTCAGACCTGAGGAGAATGTCAAACGTTTAAATCATTCTGCCCGGAGAATGTGTATGCCTGAGTTTCCGGAAGACATAATGCTCGAAGCACTTAAGTTATTGATTTATCTGGACAGGGATTGGATTCCTACATTTGAAGGCTCGGCGATGTATTTTCGCCCATTTATGATAGCGACAGATGAATATTTGGGTGTTATGCCATCAAAGACCTATAAGATGGTAATTATCGCATCACCATCCGGTGCTTACTATGCAAAGCCAGTAAATCTGTTTGCAGACGATTTTTATGTCCGGGCTGCGATTGGTGGTACTGGAGAAGCAAAATGTGCGGGCAATTATGCGGGATCGCTTTATCCATCTCAATTAGCCAAGTCAAAAGGTTTTGATCAGATTCTATGGCTTGACAGTGTGTATCACAAGTATGTACAGGAAGTAGGTACCATGAATATCTTTTTCTTGTTTGAAGGCAATGTTCTGGCTACTCCTGTCACTGATGGTGCGATTTTGAAAGGGATTACCCGCGATTCTATAATACATATCATGCGGGAAAAAGGATATGATGTGCAGGAGCGTTTATTGTCAATCGATGAAATTATCAGTGAGTATGAGAAGGGCAATCTGATAGAGGCTTTTGGAGCTGGAACTGCTGCAGTTGTGACCCATGTGCAGTCCATAACTTATCGGGATAAGGTGATGAACTTTGATGAGTCGCACTGGACTTTATCTAAATCCATCAAGCAATTAATCAATGATTTGCGATCAGGCAAGACAGCAGACCCATATAACTTTGTGCTGAAGGTCGAGGAAATGGCTGAAGTCCTGTAATCAAGCAAATAAATTTATTTTCTGTTTAATCCGGATTTTGTTTAGCTATGGTCAATGTATTTAAGGTATGATATTAGCTGATACGCCGGTAAAAATTATTGAGTGCCCCAGAGATGCTATGCAGGGATTAGCTCAGTTTATTCCAACTGATGTTAAAATCAATTATCTGAACCAATTATTAAAGGTGGGTTTTGATACACTCGACTGTGGGAGCTTTGTATCACCCAAAGCAATTCCACAAATGGCAGATACGCAGGCTGTCCTGAATGGGCTTGAAGATAACGGTAATGCCAAATTGCTAACAATAATAGCAAATGTACGCGGAGCATTACAAGCAGCGGACAATGAGCGGGTGCATTATCTGGGATTTCCTTTTAGTATCTCGGAAACTTTCCAGTTGCGTAATACCAATGCTACAATCAGAGAATCACTCATCAGAGTAGAAGATATTCAACAGATCTGTGAACGCAAGAATAAACAACTGGTACTTTACCTCAGTATGGGATTCGGTAATCCGTATGGTGATGAATGGAATCTTGATATCGTACTCAAATGGGTTGCGCTGCTGAATAATCTGGGAATAGAAATTATTTCACTTTCAGATACTATTGGCGTCAGTACACCGGATATAATCCACTATCTTTATAAAGGGCTCATTCCTGAATATCCCGGAATTGAGTTTGGTGCTCACCTGCATACGCATCCTGCTTCCTGGGAAGAAAAAGTAGCCGCTGCTTTAGAGAGTGGTTGCCGCCGCATAGATACAGCAATGAAGGGTTTTGGTGGATGTCCGATGGCCGCAGATGATCTGGTGGGTAATATGCCTACTGAAAATGTTGTACAATATTTGATCCAACATAATATCCCTCATACGCTTGATCTGAAGGCTTTCTATGCCGCACTTTCGCTGGCAGGGACGATTTTTAATTGATAGTTATTTGGTGCTATGGAAAACCGATTTCCAATCAACATTTCGCATATCCAGACCGGCGAAATTGCCAGAACTCATTAATAGAAGTGTATTGGTATCAGTCAACTGATGAATGTAGTCATTGACCTCATTTTGATCATGTAGTATGGTCAGTTCAGGGTAATCAAAGGCGCTACGAATCATCTCATCATCCAGTAATTGCATGCGTTTGGCCAGCACCGTATCCGGATTGTATAAAATGGCTGCATCATGCAAACCCTCCAGACTTCCCGCATATTCCTGAATAAAAATTGGATTCAGACTGCTGAATGTATGAAGCTCGAGAATACCTGATCGTCTGCCTTCTGTCGATTCATTGATTGCCTTTACAGTTGCTTTTACTTTTGAGGGTGCATGTGCGAAATCAAAAAAAACCGCCTTATTTGCTGCATCGTAAATCTTTTCTAATCGGCGTGATGGACCCGGCATTGTGCTCAGTGAAGTTATAAATTCGTCATCACTTATCCCCAATGATTTAGTAGCGAGGTAAGCTGCTTTTAAGTTTTTGAAATTGTGTTCACCAAAGAAATTTACCCTGTGATTCGTGCCATTTAAATTCAGGAAATGATCCTCACCGATTTTACTATAATCAAAGGCAGAGTATGCCACCGCATTGACATCTGATGATTCAACAATTGATGATAGTTCCCTATCAGTATGATCATATATTAAAATGCCATTCTGTTCGATTTCATTGATAAGGAGTTCGAACTGGTGAATGTACTTTTCATGTGTTTCAAAAACATTGATATGATCCCAGGCTATCCCTGTGATGATAGTAATATCCGGTTTGTAATGCAGAAATTTCGGGCGCATATCGAGTGGGGAAGATGTGTATTCATCCCCTTCAAATACGGCTATATCTGCGTTGGTCAGACCAACCATATATTGGTAACCTTCTAACTGTGCACCTACGAGATAATCAAATTCCCTTCCTGCAGAGCGCAGAATATGCATTACCATGGATGTCGTGGTCGTCTTACCATGACTACCCGCGATAACTACTCTTTTCTTGCCCTTTGCGTACTCATACATGAATTCCGGGAAAGATTGGATCTTCAGATCCAGTTGTAGTGCGGCTAACAACTCAGGATTATCCTCTCGGGCATGCATGCCCAGAATTACAAGATCAATGTCTTTGTTAATTTTTCCCGGAAACCAACCCATTGCCTCAGGCAATAACCCATGTGCCGCAAGTCTCGTTCGTGCCGGATCAAAGATCTGATCATCGCTGCCGCTTACTATATGGCCTTTTGAGGCTAGTTCGAGTGCCAGATTATGCATAATTGCTCCGCCGATTGCGATTAAATGTATTCTCATAATATATCTTTAAATGCGTAGTCGGTTGAATTCTTCACGGGTCCCATGGAATACGTTGAAATCAACTTTATGGTTTACTCCTCTTAAGTGGCCTGAATCATTATGTTGCCAGAATGTCCATTGATCGTTAGTCTCCAATTCGAGTTCAGGCACATGATAATGGGCTATCCACAAGACGTAATCAGAAAAATCATCTGCCAGATATTTTTCATAAAATTTCTTGCCTGAGTAAATAATTGGTTTTTTACCGACAGCCTTTTCTATGGTCTGAAGCCATTCTTTGGTATTTTTTACGATGGTGGATTTATTGGCACCCCCGGTGATTTCAATATCACAAACCGGTACCAGATCTCCCTTTTGAAGATCAACAGTCTTCAGAAATAGCTGCGCCTGATCTTCTCCACTTTTGTTGGGCAACAGATAGTGGTATGCACCCCTGATCATGCCCAATCTGCCTGCTTCCTTCCAGTTGTATCTGAAATAGTCATCGATCAATGTCCTGCCTTCGCAGGCTTTGATAAAAACAAAATCCAGTGTCGGAGATTGATCCATATTTTGAATCATTTTGGGCCAGTTGATTTTCCCCTGATGTTGAGAGACATCGATGCCGTGTATGTTATAAAGTGTAGGTATTTTGATTTTATATACTTTGTTTTCCAGATAGAATCGATCTGCGTTATAGCTATCCAGATTTTTGAATAAACCGGTCTTATGCAGTAGAGTCATCAGTATCAAAACACCCGCTGCGACAGATAAAATGATGTTTCTTTCTTTGATAGAAGTGTGAATAGAATGATTCCTGACGGAAGTTGGAGTTTTCTTTTTTCTCGAAACTGGTGCAGATTTTCTTTTTGCCATTTATTCAAAATAAGCACAAATATAATGATTATATATAATATGTAATTGGATGACCTTCTTTAAAATTTTTTAATTGGGGAGCCAACTTTAAAATTATTTTAGAATTACGAAAAAGCAGGATACTAAATGCTTATTCTGAACTATTCAGACCGTAATCATAAGTAATATCGAAAGCATTCTCTTTTTCAAACCCCCAGGCACTAACTGTGGCTTTGCCTTTCAGCCTGATTTTGAGTTTATCACCTGTGATACCTTTTATTAATAATGAACCCAGATTTCTGATTACTTCATTGTCCTGAAATACTACGGGTGCTTTTACAGGAAGTATAAACTCACTAAATGCAGGAATCGAAGCTTCCCTTATTTGATAAAGGTGTGTTGCTTTGAGTGAATCAATGAATACATCGCATTCGATTGATTTAATTTTCATCGACAATGGATTGGGGTTTTTAATCACCAAATCTGCGGCTATATCCAAAGATAGTGGAGCGCTAAGATGTAAATTTTCCAATTCTAATCGATCGACTCTGATTACTTTCGGATAGACATAACCCATTCGTACATACAGGAAGACCAAGAGGATCAAAAGAATGCAACATAAAATAAAAATCCAGCGTTTCTTCATGGAGGTGAATTATTTAAGCCAAAAGTAACATATTAATGTAGTAGTATGATGGAAGGATAAATATATTTGCTGTTCAAATTGATTTATTAAAAACATTTTATGCGTCCTAATTTAATATTGATATTTCTTAGTTTCATCACCATATTGAGCTTAACCTCTTGCTCTTATGACAAACCGGAAGAGATAAAACCAGTTGTTTGTGATCTTACAGATCTGAGTTATGCAGATGATATCGCTCCGATACTGAAAGACAATTGCTATGAATGTCATGGCCCTGATAAAATGGAAGCAGGGATCCGACTGGATTCATACAATGATGTGAAAACAGTAGTTGATTTCAATTTATTGCTTGGAGTCATCAGACACGATTCAGGCTATCCTGCAATGCCGGACAACCGCCCGAAATTGGATCAGTGTTCGATTGATAAGATTGCATCATGGATAGCGCAGGGTACTAAGGATAATTAAACATTGTTTGATTTGAGGCTGAAGGCAATAGATAGAATGATGCTAGTGGGGATGATTGCTCCGTTTATTGCTACATTCTTCATTGCGTTATTTATACTTACAATGCAATTTTTGTGGGTATATATAGATGAACTGGTAGGGAAGGGTGTAGGTGTTTTTATTATCCTGGAATTATTGTTTTATCTGCTACTCTCATTTTTTCCATTAGCCTTTCCGATTGCCATTCTACTTAGTGCAGTAATGCTGGTAGGTGGATATGCTGAACGATATGAACTGTCGAGTATCACTTCAGCTGGTATCCCATTATTCCGGGCACTTCGGTCATTGATACTATTTGCAATAGGTATAGCGGTGCTTTCATTTGTTTTTTCAAATTATCTGGTTCCAATGGCTAATCTGCAGTATAAAAGCCGACTCATTGATATCAGGAATCAACGGCCCACATTAAGCATACAACAGGGAGTATTTAACTATGATTTCCCAGGCATTGTCATGCGTATTGGAAAGAAAGGCGCAGATGAGAAAAGTGTTTCCGATGTAATGATCTATGAAAATCGAAATCAGTATGATAAGATCAATCTGCTGATTGCTAAGAAAGGTGAGATGTACACTGACAAGAATCACAACCTGTTTGTAATGAATTTACAGGATGGGAATCAATATCAGGAACTAGGCCCGGGTCAGGGTACAGAAAAAGCGAAATATCCCTTCGTGCGGACAGAGTTTAGTACTTATTCCAGACAATTTGATTTGAGTCAATTTGACTTTAACCGGTCTGATGAAAATTTATATAAGACACATCAATCAATGCTCAGTGTCAGACAATTGCATGTTGCTGCTGATTCGATTCACAAACGCATAGAAGAAGGTAACCGGTTAATGACAAATCGTATATTGGAACCAATACAACGGAAAGTGACTTCTATATCTTCCGAAAGTTTGAGAGACCAAAGACAGGAACGAATCAATCAGGAACTCAGAGAGATAGGTGAAGAGCGGGAAATGAGTGGATTGGCTAGTTTCCATAAAGCAAGATTGAAAAACATGACAAATCATGAGAAAGAGCAGGAGCATAAGGATGGAATTAAAGGATCAGTTTATACCGGCAGTGTGAATATTGCGAGTTTATTGAAAAATAAGCCTCCTGGTAAACCTGCCTTTTTTACCGGGTTATTAGAAAACAGGTTTATTGCACCAGTTGCCACTAATGCTGAGCGTGAACTTCGTTCTGCCAGTAATACGATTGTACTTCAGGCAGGATTGTATGAGACTGATTATAAAGCAGAGCAGAAGCATTATTTCGAGTTGAATCTGAAATTTGCCTGGGCGATGATGTGTATTGTCTTCCTCTTTGTAGGTGCGCCTATGGGAGCAATAGTCAGGAAGGGTGGTTTCGGATATCCGCTGCTTGTGGCGATTATATTCTATATGATCTTTCAGATTCTGGCTACTTCGATGAAGAAATCTGTGGACAGTATGGTAATCAGCGGTGCTATGGCGGCCTGGTTGCCTGTGTTCGTGCTTGCAGCGATTAGTATAGTTTTGACCAGAAGTGCGATGCTGGATAAAATGTTAAATCTGGAAAGGTTTACCATTGCTGTGCAAAAGTTTGGAGAATTAATCGGAGCGCGCTGGGAACGATTAAGCTTACGATTTAAAAAATAAAAGCGGGCATAGCCCGCTTTTGAGGGTGAATGATGGGGTTCGAACCCACGACCTTCGGAACCACAATCCGACGCTCTAACCAACTGAGCTACAATCACCAGATTTAGCGTGCAAAGATATATTATTTTTTTAATTCACTCTTTTATTCAGTTTAAATTTGTTCATTTAGAAAGTGAAAGAATTACTTCATTTCTTTTGTACTGAACAATTCACTGCATTAATTTGTATTCTTACTATTCACAACATTAAATTAAGTAGAAATGAAAAAGAGAGAATTCCTTAGGAATCTTGGATTATCCACTATTGGTCTCATCGGGAGTAAATTCCTTTTTTCTGCAATCCGGCAGCGAAATGACCGATCTCTGTTTATATCGGATGAGCTTGACGGAGATATAGCTGACGGACCATTTAAACTACCGGCATTGGGGTATGCTTATAATGCCCTGGAGCCATATATAGATGCCCAGACAATGGAAATACACTATACGAAGCACCATCAGGGTTATGTCAATAAGCTTAATGCAGCGGTTGCCGGAACACCATTTGAGAAAATGGACCTCGAGAAAATCCTGATGAATGTAACAAATGCAAATACTGCAGTACGCAACAATGGCGGTGGCCATTACA
>CAZGKN010000052.1:0-3973 GCA_964525915.1 uncultured Saprospiraceae bacterium
TTTGGTGTAGATCTGGGTTTCTTTGTGGAAGAATCTCTTGATATCCCACCTACCCTTGCTGATCCCATCCGGGAAAATGATGAGTCAATAAACCGGGATATAAAGAAAGGAAAAAAAATAAGCTGGAATATGTCGCGCAGCAACTGGCTTGATGCTGATTTCTCAGGCGTTAAAGGATTGTACGAGAAGTTTAATTCATCCAATATCAAAAACTGTAAATTCATAGACGCTGACTTAGCCGGTTTGACACTGAAAAGTAATGATGTGGTGAAATCAGATTTTTCTCATGCAGATTTGAGCCGTTGCACTTTCCAATCATCAGACTTGTCACAAAATCAATACATCGCCTGTATGATGAAGGAATCTTCGTTTTTACGCTGTGACATTAGAAATTGCGACTTCTCACAGGTTGATTTCTCCGGTGCTTCTTTCAGATATTCAACAGTCCAAAACTGCATTGTGCGGGATGCTGTATGGAATAGTGTATCCTTCCATGCAGTTTTATTCAAAAAAATAGCCTTCAATGGTACAATTGAAAATTGCTCATTTGAAAATTCAGCCTTTGTAAATATAACTTTTGAGGATACTACATTACTTAACACTTTTTTCAAAGGAAACAACACGCGGCGAATAAAATTTGTGAACTGCAAAGTCGATAGTATTACTTATGAATTTTTAAAAAATGCAAAAGTTGACCTCAGTGGTATCGAAATTTTTGCATAAATAATACAAGGTCAACAAAATTTTATTTGCAAAATTTGATATTCTAAATCATTCAATATGAATTACTTAATTCATTGATTTAAAAACTATGGAAACTTTTATCGTGTTAAAAGTTTCCAATTAATAAAAACAGTTTACATTTGCACCACGAAAAAAACAGTTTCGGTTGAAGACAAAAGAAATAATAATCGAGAAGGCACTTAAGTTCTTCCTCCAATATGGCATCCGGTGTGTGACGATGGATCAGATCGCATCAGATTTGGGCAAATCAAAAAAAACATTGTACAAGTATTTTAAGAACAAAGATGAGCTGATCGAATCTGCGCTTCGTTTCCACGAAAACTTGGATGCCTCATTTAGCGCTGATATCAACCAGAAAATGGATATGGATCCAATAGAAAAATACTTCATGATATTCATAGTAAACATGGACCATCTGGGAGACATGAGTCAGGCTGCGATCTTTGAACTTAAGAAATACTACCGTAATTTCTGGGACACATTTTATGAAAGAAAGAAAATAATTGCGACCGCCTTCATAGAAAAAAACCTCCATGATGGCCAGAAAATGGGAATTTACAGAGAAGACCTGAATATCGAATTCGTTGCTAATCTGTACTACAAAATTGTCATGTTGATTGCAAATGGAGGGATTGCTTTTGAAGATAAAATCAATATGAAAGAATTATTCCGACAATACTTCTACTATCACCTGCACGCTATTTCAAATGAAAAAGGCAAAGAACTCATCGATAAGTACAATCATAAATACTTTAACAATTAATCTATGAAGAGATATCATTTTTTCATTTTATTCATCATTGCTTCATTCAATGGGATGAATGCACAAAATGCTTTTTCACTCGAGGATGCAGTGAATTATGCCATTAAAAATCATTCTGCAAACAAGCTCAATGATATTAATGTAGCTGATGCCGAACAAAACATGCGCGAACTACGCTCTATTGGTCTTCCCCAACTTAGTGGAAAAGTAGGTTACAACTACTTTATCGAGACGCCTTCCGCCCCCATCGGTGACTTTCTGACACCGGCGATTAAAGGAATTCTTATAGGCACAGGTGTAGCAAAAGATTATCCGGAAATCAATGATCTAAAGCCAAGAGAAGGAGGTACACTTTCATTCCAACAAAAAAATAATTTCTCCGCAGCAGCAAATCTGAGCTGGATGGTTTTTGACGGCTCATATCTTGTAGCACTGGAAGCAGCCAAAGGCTATAAGGAGCTCACACACCTGCAGACCGAAATTACGCCGAACCAATTGCGCAATACCGTCACAGAAGCCTATTATGCAGTGCTCCTGGCACAAAAAAATGTTGCAACACTCGATAGTAATATTGCTAATTTGAAGGTCATTCGCGATGAATTAGCTGCGATTTACAAACAAGGTCTCAATGAGAAACTGGATGTTGACCGGATCGACCTTTCTGTTGCTACCCTGCGTTCAGCTAAATCAAATCTGGAACGATCTATCGAATTGATGAAAGATTTATTGAAGTTCCAGATGCAGTATCCGGCGGATCAGCCGATTACACTGACATCAACCTTCGATGAGATTTACCAACAGGCAGATATTAATGGATCCATTACTGATGCGAAGATCAATATGACAGACAGACCTGAGTATAATGTGTTGATGAAGACAAATGAACTATTGGGGCTGGATCTGAAACGATATAAAATGGCTTATTGGCCCACTTTAGTGCTCATCGGCAGCTTTGAGCGGACCTTTCAGTCAGACAATATTTTCAAGCCCGGTGGACTGTGGTTACCATCTTCGTTAGTAGGTGCCCAATTGAGCATTCCTATCTTTGACGGATACGATAAAAGTGCAAAAAAACAGCGGGCCCGACTCAGTATTGAAAAGAACCTGGTGACCATCAGTGATTTTGAACGTGGTATCAAATTAGCATTGACTACGGCTCAAAATCAATACCTGATAGCAAAGGAAAATATAAAATCACGTCAGCAGACATTGGATCTGGCGAATGAAATATTCAAAGTCATACAAATCAAATACAAGCAAGGAGTAGGATCCAGCCTGGAAGAAAGACAGGCAGAAGCTGATGTTTATGCAGCTCAAAACAGCCTGCTTCAGGCTCAATACGATCTCATCAAAGCCTATTTTGAAATCGAAAAAGCACTCGGAAAATATAACTTTTAAAAACAAATCGAAAATTGATACTTATGAAACATATTAGCTGGATTTTAATTCTTTCCGTAATTCTATGGAGTTGTGCCGGAAAAACTGACAACAATACACTGGCTGCAAAGAAAAAGGAATTGGCAAACTTAGAAACACAGGCAGGTTCACTTGCGGACAAAATCACAAAGTTAAAAGATGAAATTGCACTACTAGATACCAGTAGTGTTGATAAAATTGAAAAATTAGTCGCCCTCGATACTATCAAAAATACTCCATTCTCCTCTGTGGTTACAATGATGGGTAAAATTGATGTCGATGCTAACTCTGTAATTTCTTCTACTATGGCTGGTGCTGTGAAACGTATCTACGTCAAGGAAGGGAATTATGTCAGGCAAGGCGCATTACTCGCCAGAGTAGATAATAATGTCATCGATCAGAACATTGCACAGGTCAAACAGCAACTGGCATTCGCTACCGATGTATATAATAAACAAAAAAGCCTTTGGGATCAAAAAATAGGAAGTGAGATTCAATTCCTGAGTGCTAAAAACAATAAGGAAAGTCTGGAAGCAAACCTGAGAACACTGGCTCAGTCAAATGAGCTGTATAATATCAGAGCTCCATTTTCCGGTGTAGTAGATATGGTGGCGATCAAACTGGGTCAGCTTTTGGCTCCGGGTGTTCCTGCATTCAGAATAGTAAATAAAGAAGGCATTTCTCTCAAAGCTGATATTCCTGAATCCTACATTGCGAAAATTAAACAAGGTGAATCTGTAACTATTTATTTCCCTGACCTGAAAAAAGAAGTCAAAGGGACAGTCAGATATCTCAGTCAGATAGTCAACCCGGTCAACCGAACCTTCACTGCGGATATCACTATCAATGGGAATAAAGACGGGATAAAATCTGCAATGGTAGGAATCCTCAAAGTCAGTGATTTCTCCAGTAAAAATACCATAGCCATTCCTATTAAAAACTTATTAAAAAATGCAGAAGGATATTTCGTTTATCTCGCTGAAAATAAGGATGGTCAGTTGGTAGCTACACAGGTACCTATCAAAACTGGTGCAGTCAATGGTGAATCAA
>CAZGKN010000052.1:4025-19034 GCA_964525915.1 uncultured Saprospiraceae bacterium
GACCGAAGGCCTCAAAGTTGGTGATATGCTAATCACCAGTGGTAGCCAGAGTATCAACCCCGGCGATCTGTTAAAAACAAGTTTGAATTAATATTCCCTACTTTTCTCTATTCATGATGAATACAGAAGTAAATAAATGATAAAATGATTGATTTTAATAAGGAATTTAAGCCCACTACCTGGGTTATAAATAATAAAACATCTATTTACCTGGCCACATTCTTTATTGTTATCCTGGGTCTAATCACCTATGGAAAGATCCCTAAAGAACGTTTCCCTGAAATAGTCATACCAAAAATCTTTGTAGCTACAGTGTATCCGGGTACCAGCCCGGCTGATATGGAAAATGTCATAACCAAAGTGCTGGAAAAAGAGCTGAAAGGTATCAGTGGAGTAAAGAAAATTACTTCAAACTCTATGCAGGATTTCTCCACTATTTTAGTTGAATTCAATACAGGTATTGACATCACTGATGCAAAGACTAAGGTAAAAGATGCAGTAGATAAAGCCAAGTCAGACCTACCGCAAGATGAATCTTTGAAAGACCCGAATATAATTGATATCAATATTTCTGATATGCCCATCATGAATATCAATATCTCCGGTGATTATGATTTGTTACAATTAAAAGATTATGCGGAAGATATTCAGGACAGACTCGAGTCTATCAAGGAAATAAATAAGGTGGACATCATCGGCGCACTCGAAAGAGAGGTTGCCGTGAATGTAGATATGTACAAGATGGCCGCAGCCGGACTCAGTTTTACCGACATAGAAAATGCGATCAAATATGAAAACATGACTATCTCCGGTGGTGAGTTGAATGTTGATGGCACAAACTGGGCTGTAAGTATCAAAGGTGAATATAAAAATCCAGCCCTGATGAATAATCTTTTACTCAAATCAGGTTACGGGGGAACTATTTACTTACGCGACATCGCCACTGTAGTCGATACTACAAAAGAACAGGAATCATATGCCAGACTCAATCACAATAATGTAATTACTCTCAATGTGGTGAAGCGAAGTGGCGAAAACCTGGTTTCAGCCGCAGACAAGATCAAAGCAGAATTAGCACAAATGCAGGGAAATGTCCTGCCTAAAAATCTACATATCAATATCACACAAGATCAGTCGATTCAGACTGAGGTTTCGCTGCACGACCTAATCAATACCATCATCATTGGCTTCTTATTGGTGACATTGATCCTGATGTATTTCATGGGTACGACCAATGCTTTGTTTGTCGGTCTGAGTGTACCGATATCTGCATTTATCACCTTCCTTGTCATACAGGCTTATGGTTATTCCATGAACATGATGGTGTTATTTTCATTTTTACTTGCACTGGGTATTGTAGTGGATGACGCCGTAGTGGTCATTGAAAATACTCACCGGATATTTAATAATGGTAAAACACCGATCAAAAAGGCCGCCAAAATCGCTGCAGGTGAGGTGTTCCTGCCGGTCCTGACAGGTACGATTGTTACTTTGTTACCTTTCATTCCTTTGCTATTCTGGCCGGGCATTATTGGTGACTTCATGTATTATCTTCCATTTACCCTAATTGTCATGTTATCTGCTTCATTGGTAGTAGCATATCTGGTAAATCCTGTGTTTGCTGTCGATTTCATGAAGGCACACAGGTCAATTAAAGATGTACGCAAGATAGATCGGAAATTTATTGTGATGTCGATTACATTCGGTGTACTCATACTACTTTCCTATATGATCAATTTCGGTCTGGGCAATTTCATGCTGACCTTATATATATTGGTTTGCCTGAACAAGTTTGTATTTATCTGGCTGATCGAAAAATTCCAACTTATAGCATGGCCTAAGTTACAATCCGGCTACCATCGAATTATCACGAAAGCACTGAAGGGAAAGAATCCCATCTGGGTCATATTTGGTGGTATTTTATTGTTAGTACTTTCTATCATGTTTACAGTTGCCCGACAACCAAAAGTTGAGTTTTTCCCTAAAGCTGACCCGAATTATATCATCACTTATATCCGTATGCCGATCGGTACACATCAGACAATTACTGATTCCATTACCAGGGTGATTGAAAATAGAATTTATAAAGTAGTTGGCGAACATAATCCTATAGTAGAATCAGTCATCTCCAATGTTGCTATCGGTGCTGGCACACAAGAAGATATCCAGACTCAGGCTATGCCACATCTGGGCAAGGTGACGGTTGCATTCGTAGAGTACGGCAAACGAAATGGAGTCTCTACTGTGAATTATTTGGATAAAATCCGGGAGACAGTAAAAGGAATTCCGGGGGCTGAGATTACTGTAGATCAGGAGCAGATGGGACCGCCTACGGGTAAACCTATCAATATCGAAATCTCCGGTGATAACTTTGATGAATTAATTTCGACATCTAAGTCACTCAAAGACTATCTCGAAAAACAAAAAATAGGTGGCATCGAAGAATTGAGATCAGACTTCTTTACCAATAAACCGGAGATCCTGATCAAACTCGATAGAAACAGGGCTAATCAGGAAGGAATATCAACAGCGCAGATCGGTATGGCACTCCGTACATCAATTTTTGGTAAAGAAATTTCGAAATACAGAGATGATAAGGATGAATATGAGGTAAACATGCGTCTGCGTGAAGATCAGCGCAAGAATATCGCCAATATCCTGAACCTGCCGCTTACCTATCGCGATATGTCCATGGGCGGCATCGTCAGACAGGTACCACTATCAGCAGTTGCCCATGTAGAGTACAGTAATACCTTTGCTGGTATCAAGCGGATCAACAAAAAGCGTGTTATCACACTTTCATCCAATGTTCTGAGTGGATTTACAGGCAACGAAGTGGTGAAAAAGATTGAGACTTCAATTAAAAGTTTCAATCATCCTGAATCCATTTCAATAAAAATGACCGGTGAGCAGGAAGATCAGGCAGAAACTTCTTCATTCCTGAGTGTGGCTTTCCTGATTGCCTTTGGTATGATTTTCCTGGTGTTAGTATTACAGTTCAATTCGATCTCAAAACCAATCATTATACTTTCAGAGATAATATTCTCACTCACGGGTGTGTTACTGGGCTTCTCCCTCTTCAATATGAATATTTCAGTAGTAATGACCGGTGTCGGAATATTTGCCCTGGCAGGTGTAATCGTTAGGAATGGAATCTTACTGGTTGAATTCAGTGAGTTCCTGCTGGAACAGGGTTACGGTATCCGGGAAGCAGCTGCAGAAGCTGCACGTACTCGTATGACACCGGTTTTACTTACTGCGATAGCAGCCATATTGGGTCTGATACCTTTGGCTGTCGGATTAAATATCGACTTTGTCAAATTGTTTACCGAATTTGATCCGCACATCTACTTTGGTGGTGACAACGTTGCTTTCTGGGGCCCGCTTTCCTGGACGATGATCTTTGGCCTGATCTTCGGTACTTTCCTGACATTAATCATGGTTCCGAGTATGTTGGTTTTTGTAGAGAAATTCAAATCAAGACTGTATCGTTGGGTGGGTAAAACCTATGACCCATACAAACGATTTCACAAGGATGATGAACTTCCATCAACACCGGAAATAACTGAAGGTGCACATTAAACGATGCAAAAAATGCGGTGAGTTTTTCACCGCATTTTTTATTTGTTCCATATTTCAACCCGATATATTAAATAGTTGTTATTAAGTATGAGTGAAGCCTCTTCTGATGAATAATGAAGCAGTAATTATTTATGATGGGTCTTGTTTTTTATGTAATGGATTAATAAATTGGATAATCCGATTTGATTCTGGAAAATACTTCAGGTTTACTTCACTCCAATCAACTTTTGCACAAAACATATTAGTTCAGGTACAAAAGCAATCATTGAGTTATGATAGTGTCCTTTTGTTTGAGAATGGTCGTATCTATAGTCATTCTAGTGCTGTCCTCCAAATAATAAAACATCTCAAAGGTTGGGTTCAACTATTCTTAATTTTTTGGATTATCCCACGTCCGATCCGGGATTTAATTTACAACTTCATTGCAAATCACCGGTATCGTTGGTTTGGAAGATCATCAGAATGCATTTTACCACCTCCGGAACTAAAAGACAGATTTATCGAATAGATAAATTTTTTCTTTGGGTATTAAAAAAGTCTAAAATTAGTTTGGTAAAGAAGCATTTATTCTTTTCATACCTTTGGAGAAATTATAAACAATGATAATCAGGCTGGAACATATCGGTATTGCGGTAGAAAATATGAAGGAATCGGCTCAGTTATTTGATAAACTACTTGGCAGGGAAATTTATAAAATCGAATCTGTTGCTTCCGAGCAAGTACAGACTGCTTTTTACCGTACCGGTGAGTCAAAAATTGAGCTGGTAGCTTCTGAAAGTGAAGAAAACGCAATTTCGAAATATCTGACAAAGAAAGGGCCGGGCATTCACCATATAGCCTTTGAAGTAGATGATATTTATGAAACTATGGAGGAAATGAAAGCCAAAGGGTTTCAATTACTTTCAGATTCACCAAAGAAAGGTGCTGATAATAAACTAGTTGTCTTCCTGCACCCAAAGACTACAAATGGGGTGTTGGTCGAGTTTTGTCAGGAAATAGAAGTTCCTTTGTAGCAAATTGACAAATTTACGAATTGGCGAATCTGCTATTTCGCGAATCTGGCAATTTACAAGTGAGTGAATCTACGACTTAGCAATTCATTCTAGTGCGAAAGAATTTCCAACACTTCCTGCTCTGAGATCCCGGCGATATTAGCAATCATTGGAATGCTAATATTATTTTTATAGCATTGCTTCACTACTTCTAAAGTTTTCTGTTCAATACCTTGCTCGAGACCTTGTTCGAGACCTTGTTCGAGACCTTGCTCGAGACCTTGCTGCTTTAATTGATCTGCTGTGGTCATAGCTTCTTCTTTTATATCTTGTGGAAAATCTTCCATAAATTTAATGAATAAATCCGGATTTATATTTGATTTACTTAGTGTATAATATGCGAATCTACAAATCTGCAAATGGGAGGAACTGGTAATTTGAAAATGTGCGAATCCGCGAATCGGCTATTCTCTGTTTCTACAATATCACGCGTTTGAATGCAGTGCACTTACAAAAAACTCCAATGTCTTAGCCAGATCTTTCCGATTGACTATTTTATCGACAAATCCATTCTCCAGATTCGCTTCTGCTGATTGGAAACCCTCAGGTAGATCTCTTTTAATTGTTTCCCGTATCACCCTGGGACCCGCAAAACCTATCAATGCCTTTGGTTCAGCCAGATTAATATCACCCAACATAGCAAATGATGCCGTCACACCACCAGTGGTAGGATCTGTCATCAGTGAAATGAAAGGCAGTTTTTCTTCTGACAAAAGGGTCAACATCGCAGACGTCTTTGCTAATTGCATCAGTGAAAAGGCAGATTCCATCATCCGTGCACCACCGGATTTTGAGATTATCAGCAAAGGTGTCTTCTCTTTGATGCTATACTCAATTGCCAAGGCTATCTTCTCACCTACTACTGAGCCCATGGAACCACCGATAAATGCAAAATCCATACAAGCTGTAGTCAGTGGCAGCTTAAACTCACCAATCGTACCTGTCGCTACAGCAATAGCATCACCCAGTTTTGTCTTTTTATAAGTTTCTTCAAGACGGATATTGTATGGTTTCAGATCTACAAATTGCAAAAAATCCTGTGAACGGATATCTGAATAAAGCTCGGTATAACCCTCATTGTAGATGAGTTTAAAATATTCAGCACTGCCTATACGGGCATGATAATCACATTTCGGGCATTTATAAAAGTTTTCTCTGAACTCCTTCATCGTACTGGCTTCTTTACAATCATTGCACTTATACCAAAGTCCGTCCGGCGCTTCCTTCTTGTTTTTCGTGCTTGTTTGTATGCCCTCTTTTAATCGTTTGAACCAGCTCATATTTCAGAATTCATATACTATTAAGCAGACAAAAGTACAGAATATTCACTAAGATGTGTATATTACTCCCATGAATCTGGCAATAATCGGCTACGGGAAGATGGGCAAAGCGATTGAGGCAATCGCAAGTCAACGCGGGCATCAAATAGTGCAAAAAATCACCTCGCAAAATAAAGATGAGATAAATCAACTGCGACCTAAAGATATCGATGTATGTATCGAATTTACCAGTCCTGAATCTGCTACATCTAATTTATCAAGCTTATTATCTGCCGGCATGAAAGTGGTGTGTGGCACCACCGGCTGGTATTCAGATTTCGATGCAGTGATAAAATCAATGAAAGTAGGACAAGCTGCATTACTGACAGCTACGAATTTCAGTCCGGGTGTCAATATTTTCTTTGCTGCAGCACAACATTTAGCTCACCTGATCGCAAAAGTACCCGGTTATGATACCCACATTTCTGAAACACATCATACTGAGAAAAAGGACGCACCCAGTGGCACCGCTATTACACTTGAAAGCCTCGTCAGACAACAGGAAAACATGCCTATTCCTATCACATCACATCGGATCCCGGATGTACCTGGAATTCATGAACTCGTGTATTCTAATGAAATAGATGAGCTCAGCCTTCGCCATTCGGCTTTTTCCAGACAGGGTTTTGCGCTGGGGGCCGTGCTTGCCGCAGAATTTCTCCAAAGTAAAACGGGGATATATACTATGAATGATGTATTTCAGTTCAATAGTTGAACTTTTTCCCTCAATTCATGATTTAGCATACGAAAGCAGACTACTTCATCGCGCTCCGGAATGCCGGAGTGAGGAAAGTCCGGACAACAAAAGGCAGCGTACTACCTAACGGGTAGGTTTCACCACGGTGAAAACAGAAAGTGTCACAGAAAACAAACCGCCGATCCCTGCTAAGGGAGGCAAGGGTGAAAATGTGTGGTAAGAGCACACACCATCTGAGGGTGACCTCTGATGCGGATAAACCTTACGTGTTGAAATGCCAAGTATATCTTAAGACCCTCGGGTCAGCGACCGCCTGTCGTGATTTAAGAGGGGTAGGCAGATAGAACCGGCAAGTAATTGCCGCGTCCAGATAAATGATGAAGCACTTGCAAGAGTGTACAGAATCCGGCTTATTGGTCTGCTTTTCTTTTAAATATTTGCTTATTCTAAGCTATGACTTGGACAGGCTGATTTGGAAGCCTTTTATTGTGCTCCTTTGTCTGGTTTAAATGTTCCGAAATCAAAGATGATCGAAAACCGTAAGGTATTATCTAATGCATTCCTGAAATTACTGGTAGGTACGATATAAGATAGGCCTAATCCAAATGTACTGTACTTGAGACCCATCCCTAAGGTGATATAACGTCCATTACCTTTTCTGGGGTTCTCATATGTATAGCCAGCTCTTAATGCAAACAAATCATTGTACCAATATTCAGCACCAAACCCAATCAGGATCTCTTTCAGTTCTTCCTTACCTCCGCCAATGGCATCACTGAATGAACCAAAGATACCATCCAATACACCTTTTTGTCTGTAATCCGGAATCGAATCATTATTATTATCTACGAAACTGGGACTCGGTACCAATAGCTTGTTGAAATCCAGGCCCAGAGTGATCCGGTTAAATTCATCCATATCGATATCCCAGGCAAATCCCAATCCGATATTAGCCGGTAATACATCACCGTCATAAGTCTTGGTATATTTGATCTTGTCCCCGATATTGGTAAGTGCCAAACCTACACCCAATGTACTTTTAGTCTTCGTATTCAGTGGTTTTTTATATGAGAAACCGATATCTACGGCAAATGTCTTTGCTGAGACAATATCGATTCCTTCCGTGGTGGTCTGACCCGCAGCCAGATTTGAATAGATAAATTTACCGGTAAGTGAAGCAGAAAGATAGTCAGACAATTTCCTCGAATAAGCTACTGCTAACTCAAACTCATGCGGATGACCGGTACCGATAACATTTCTATTCAGATCCGTAAACGTAAATTCTCCTAATGAGAAATATCGGACAGAAGCAGCAACTGCCTGCATCTTGTCAAACTTATAATAACCGGACAGATAAGCCAGATAAATATCAGTTAATCCCAGATTCCTGAGCCATGGCACCACATTGAGCGCTATTCCACCTTCTTTTTCAGAAAAAGAATACTTTGAGGCATTGAAATTCATGCTGTTCACATCTGCAGATGTAGCTAATCCAACATTCCCCATACCTGTAGACCTGGCATCCGGCGCTATTCTCAGGAAGGGAACGACAGTAATCAATGGCGGGTCACAGGGCGATCCATCTTGTCTGACCCAATTGCCGCTTCCCTGCGGGACTTCAATACAAGTACCTATCTGGGCAAATGAAGTATAGGTAAATAAACAGAAAAGTAAAATGAAAATATGCTTCATAAAATAAGTTAATGTTGTAGGCATCATTTCTTTAACAAAGTGCAAATATAGGTTATTGGTCGATATACATCTGTGTAATCCAGAATATAAAGATTCCACATCTATAAACTCAGAATTTAATATTTTATTTTCCAATATTTGTTAATTGTAATTCTTCCTTTATATATCAGGTATTCTGACTAAGATTGAGCACAATAATCATTCAAAATCTTACTTGAGTAATACTAACTTTTGGAAATCACTGATTACCCGCTTACCATTAGGTTGGGTAGAGCCAAGGATTTTTACTTTATATAAATAGACACCTTTAGCTAATTGACCATCAAAATCATCCTTACCATTCCATACAGATGTCTTGAACCGTTTGCCAATCGGGCTTAATTGCTCTGTAATCGTTTTTATTAATTTACCAGAAACAGTAAATATGGCAATCTGCGCTTCTACAGGTTGATTGCCTGAATCATATTCAAACATAAATGACGTAGCTGTCGTAAATGGATTGGGATAATTGAGTACATGGTCAATTGATTTCTCCTGATTATCTGACACTATAAACTCAATACGGGATTCACTCTTATTGTTTGCTATGTCCCATGCTCTCAACTCCAGAGTATAATTGCCCGGATCCAGCGATTGTAGTTGATACCTGACCTCACCTGCCTTTGAATTATCCTTGTCGGCCGTATAATAATCATTCAGAATCGTCTCATTGACGGATTCTTTTTCCAGTTTACTTACTATATCGTGACCAATACTATTTCCGGTAATATTAATTCCGTTATCATCAGTTATCTTAGCCAAAAGCAAGGGTGTAGTACCTACTGTATTCCCGGATTGAAAACTGTAGTCATCCAGTGCCAACGTAATGACCGGAGCCTGATCATCAGTCACAGGATTAGATGATTCACCACCCACTAAAAAATCATACGAATATCCGGCTGCATCAGATACACCATTTTCCGCATAGGAGCTAATCTTACCTGAATCTATCTGATAATTTATATCCTTTGGAACTACAAAGTCTAACTTCCATAAACCTGATTGAACGCTGGCTTTACCATGAAAAATGATATTATTCCTGACCGTTATTGGTGTATTCGTACCATGGCCATCATTGCCCCGGGTAAGCAACACCACCTGTTTATCATACACGGTTATAGTCGCAGTACCATTAAAACTACTGAGTAAATTTCCATTTGCATCAGCTACATTGCCTTCCAGATGAACTTTCTCCAGTGCGCCAATAGTATCAGGTATAGAATTTATATCCTTGCCATTAATTGAAGTCACATTAACCTGATCTTTTGGAAAGGCCAGCTGCATCGAGGGATCACCCAACAATACAAACCGCTTACTGTCATCCAGGCCATGTGCATTTTTAGTCAGATAAAGTACAGTACCCAGATCCCGGTGACTACCTTCTGATTTCGTGATGAGATACTCAAATAATTTATTGATAATCCATTCATTTGGTGAGATATAAACCGCCCGCGTAGTGGTAATTAGTCCGACCATGCCACCATTGGGACGAATGATACAATCTCTGCCCAGTGCATTGACTGTTGGGTCATCATACACAGAAAAAGAGCAGGTCCCGGTAATAAATAAAGGTAGTTTACTCTGATTATTCCAGCTATTCACTGATTGCCGGTCTATCAGTTCTTCGTCTGCTAATTTAGTCGTGCCACCATGTCCGATATAATTGGCGATAAGCACACCTTTGTTGATCGCATCATTAATATCGCTCACTACATCCGGATATCGCTCTCCCTGTACCAGATTCTCTTGTTTGTAGAGATCTGCAAATATTTTTTTCATATTTAACACCGGATCCCAACTTAAAATTCTTCCTGCCAATGATTCAGACTGATCCTGAAAATCATCACTACCTTCATCATAATCATCGGCGATAAGTAAAAGATTATTTCGCCAGTCACCCCGTGCATCTGCTGAAGTCTCATAAGTTTTGATCTTAGCTACAATCGTTGCTGCTTCACTGGCTGTATTGACTGGGAAACGACCAACCCCGATATCCATCTTACTGGATGGTGCTGTGCCTTCTCCTGGATCCAGATAACAGAAATAATCATCCATGGGGAAAGTACCAATCGGATGCAACAGTGTGCTCTCCTGTTCATAAACTGGTATATAATTCGTATTAAATGTGTAATCTTTATTCTTCACTCCGATATCCCGGTAATCAAATGAGCCGTTTCCAAATAACAGAAGATTCTTGAACTTGCCTGGATTTCGCGAATAAAACATGCGAGCCAGATCCCTTATTGACGTAGGGTCCTGAGCTCCTCCTGAAAATTCATTATATACCTGACTCACATCTACTGCCAGAACAGTTATTCCTGATTTTTGACTTCTGTAATTTGCAAAATCCAGTGCTTGTTCTTTAAATGCAGCATTATAAACAACCAGCAAGTCGGGTACTGATGCTGCATGCAGATTCTGAGCATCAACTTTTCCTACAGTCGTAACTGTAAGTAAATCCTGCGGCTCAAAGGCTATCAGTTGTGAAGTTATGTTTCTATCCGTGTTAAAAATTGCTTTTGAACCATCTATAGAAAAGGCAAATTGCTTCACTTTAAACATATCCGAAATATCCCATACCACACTCGATTGAGTCAGTCCAGCCGCCACATACCGAATATTACCTGTCAATGATTTCTCCGGTCTGAATATAAGTTGACTCCCTTTCTGTTTTTCTAATGTACGTAAAGCATTTATAGTCAGGTAATCCAGCCAACCCTTGCTCTCCATACCCGCTGCTTCCGGATAATCCAGACTCAGCGATAACTGATTTCCATCAGCCGGCACTGTAAAAGTACGGGTACGGTAATCCGCTGCGGTATTTTCACCACCCAGACTAAGTCCGCTGAAATTTATAGTATTTATCTTTCCTTCCAGATTTACATTGAGTTTGGTACTCACGCCTGATCTGCTTGCAAAACCAATAAATAAGGTAACTGGTAATCCCGAAACCAGATTGTTAATCCCTAATTCAGCAGTGTAATCTTTTGCCCGAAAGGTCTTATAGAATAAATCCCCAAACCAAAGTTTGCCACCACCGATTTCTTTCTCAGACTTAAGAATATTATATCTATCCTGCTCTATTTGTACTAAACTCAGATATCTGTCTGTACTGACATCATAACTGCCAGGGCTGGAAGCCTGCCCTACTCTACTCCCTGCATCACCATTTACCCTGAGGAAGAAATACTTATTGTCATCATAGATATTGGTTGCTCTGTACCAGGCACTATCTGCTGTTTGTTTCCAGGCATTAGGCCCCGGAGAGTAAAACCAGATTTCGTCACCACTATCCCACCTTCCGTCATCTCCGCCTTTTATATATATGGCCACTTCCTCCAGATCATCAGTACGTGGATCATCATTCAATTCCGGAAGTGCTCCAGGTAATGTCCCGAAGAGTTGGATATTCTTTACTTGCACACTTGACGGATCAATACCCAGACTTTTCAAATTGTCATTTGTAATCTTATAAACTCCGGCTGTAGTCGTACCTAACTTATAAAAATCACCGGTACGCAAGACAGATTCAGACTTAAAAGGAGGAGGATCACTCCTAATTTCAGTCGCATCACCAATGGTATATGTAATCTCAATCGAATCCAGTAACCGGAAATGACCATTCTCCAATAATCTTCCCGGAATAAATGTCAACATGGAATAATATTCGCCTTTGGCTTTACTCTTTGAAATACTTATTTCAGGACCAGCATCACCCCGGGAATTTGTATTGATCTGGATTTCTTTAGAGCTGTAATATATATTGCTAATTTTCGCATCCGAAATCTGCTTTCCAGGTAATTGTATTGAAACCTCTGGAATCTGTCTATATACTGTTGAGTTTCCGGAATAACTATAATGTAAAATGCCAAATTGTGCAAAGTTTTCGAGTGCCACTTGCTGTTCCTTAGCAAAATTCACCGTTACTCTCTCTTGTGCTCTTCCCTGCACGGCAGAGATACACAATAAAAGTATAGCAATAGTAATTGAGTGAAAAACACTCCTATTATTGAACTTACGTAAAGGGCTTGCTTCTTTTTCCTTCATTAAAATCTGAAAAAACTGTAATATATGAGTACCAAATGAACGCCTGTAAATGTTATTATATTTTCAAAATGAACAAACTTAATTACATTTGATTAACAAAGCAGCAAATTTAATGCCACATATTACGAAATTCACTAATATAACAAAATTTATCCACCTTTCTCATTTGTTAATTTTGGGGTATTTGGTTGGATTAATATCGGTTGTACAAGCACAGGATCCTGTATATTCTCAATTTTACAGCAATCCACTGGAGTTAAACCCTGCACTGGCAGGTGTTTCCGGTGGCACCAGAATCGGTTTAAACTACAGGAATCAGTGGCCAAACCTGAATGCAAACTACACTACTTATGCTATTTCAGCGGATCATTATTTTACAAATTTTAATAGTGGACTTGGTGCAGCATTGTCTTATGACAATTCAGCGTATGGGATTATTCGTACAATCAATGCAGAAATCGCTTATGCTTATCAGCTTCAGACCAGGAACGATGCGAAGATCAGACTGGGTTTCCAGGCCGGGATTATTTCTGCCTCACTGGATTGGGACAAACTTATATTCTATGATGCCATTGATCCGGAGTTTGGCCCTATCAGCCCGGGTGGAACACCTTATCCTACAGATGAAATTCCACCGGATTACACCCATGTAACACGTATTGATGCCAGTGTAGGTGGTCTGTATATTGATAATCGCTTTTATGCCGGACTGAGTCTCAAACACCTGGCAAGACCGGATATTACTTTCTACAAACCTACAAATACTAAAAAAGGATTACCAATACGAACCATATTTCATGCCGGATATGAATTCCCCATTGAAACAAATGCCTACCGTAGAAATGAAGTATCCATCGTTCCAAATATTCTGGTTGCGAAGCAAGGAATCACAGGTCAGATAAATGCCGGTGTATTGGTGAATATTTCTACCATCAATGCCGGTCTATATTACAGGCATGCATTTCATAATCCGGATGCAGTAATCGTTTCCATAGGTATGGACTATCAGAATATCCGGGCTGGATACAGCTATGATGCCACGATCTCCAAATTAGGATTTTCTACCGGCGGAACGCATGAAGTTTTCCTTAGTGTTGTTTTCCAACAGGAGCCTGAAACAAAATATGATTGCAGGAAAATATTTCGTTGAGATATAATATTTTCAGGATCAACAAGAATGTTAACTTTTTTTTCGTTTAAAAAGTATTGTAAATTTTTGCTCACAATTTATATTTAGTTTTATCTTTGAACCTCTTAATCAATTAAGTAAATTTTTTTAACTACATGAATCATACATTCAAAGTTTTGACTTTATCACTTCTGGTGATCCTTACATTGGGCTCTTGCAAGAAAAAAGAAGAGCGCTCCTCTACCACCGGTTGGGTTTATAATGACCAAAAATGGGGTGGTTTCACAAAAACTGATTTTAAAGGTCAGGAGACCGGCCCGAATCTGGTACTGATAGAAGGAGGTACTTTTACCATGGGTAATACGCAGGAAGACGTGACCTACGAATGGAATAATATCCCACGTCGTGTCACTGTTTCTTCTTTCTACATGGATGAAACCGAAGTATCCAATATTGCGTACAGAGAATATGTCTTCTGGACAAAACGGGTTTTCGGAGCTGACAATCCTAAGGTTTGGCGCAGTACATTGCCTGACACATTGGTATGGAGAGAAGAATTAGCTGCAAATGAGCCTTATGTAGAGACTTATTTCCGATTCCCTTCATATGATAATTATCCGGTAGTAGGCGTTTCCTGGTTGCAGGCAAATGAATATTGTAAATGGAGATCTGACAGAGTAAATGAGATGCTCTTAATCGAAAAAGGAATATTGAACACTAATCCTGATCAGAAAGACAGCGATAACTTCAATACGCAGGCTTATCTCTATGGCCAGTATGAAGGCAGTGTTAAGAAAAACCTGAAAGATGAATCTACTGGTACTGAGCGTAGAGTTCAGTATGAAGATGGTATCTTACTTCCTTCATATCGCTTACCAACAGAAGCTGAGTGGGAATATGCAGCTCTGGCGCTGCAGGGAAATATGATCAATAAGAAAGATGAGATTATCTCTGACAGAAGAATCTTCCCTTGGAATGGAGATAGCCCTCGTTATGAGCGCAGAGATAAATATATGGGCTCTATGTTGGCCAACTTCAAACTGACTGGCGGTAATTATATGGGCCTGGCAGGTAATCTGAATGATAATGGTTCTATTCCTCAGGAAGTCAGAAGCTATATGCCTAATGACTTCGGATTATACAACATGGCCGGCAACGTAAGCGAATGGGTAGCAGATGTGTACAGACCTGTTACATCGACTACACTTAGAGATGTTGATAATCAGGATTTGAACCCTTTCCGTGGTAATGTTTTCAAGCAATTAGTATTGGGTCCTGATGGATTACCTGTTGCTAAAGACTCTTTAGGTAGATTAAAATATGAAACTGTACCTGATTCATTATTAACAAATCGGGAAAATTATAGAAAATCTCAGGTGAAAGACTATTTAGATGGTGATGCTGAATATAATGGTATCTTTCATATCGAAACGCTCGAAATGATCGAAGGCG
>CAZGKN010000053.1:0-5210 GCA_964525915.1 uncultured Saprospiraceae bacterium
CACTTCAGCAGGGTGCTGCATATTGTATTTCTTCAGATCCTCAATATTTATCTGCTGAAAATGTTCTGGTAGTAAAAGATACTCTTCAGACACTCCAGGAACTCGCAAATTATCATCGTCATCAACTGACTATTCCATTTATAGCTATAACGGGCTCCAATGGCAAGACTACTACTAAGGAGCTACTAGCCAATTGTCTCGGCACAAAATTCAAGACACATTTTACCAGAGGAAACCTCAATAACCACATTGGTGTCCCTCTGACCATTCTCCAAATAACAAAAGAGACAGAGATTGCTATCATAGAAATGGGTGCCAATCACATCGGAGAAATCGCTGCATTGTGTCAAATAGCTGAACCAACTTATGGATTGATAACTAATATTGGTGATGCGCATCTTGACGGATTCGGTTCACCGGAAGGAGTGCTCAAAGGAAAAAGTGAATTGGCCGATTACATCCGGCAACATCAGGGCATTTTCTTTATCAATGCCAATGAAAAATCGTTGGCCCCTTTACAGGAAAAATTCTCTTCCTCAATTCACTATGGCGATCATTCGAATTGCGTAAAAACCAACTACAATATAGCACAAATTTCATCTGATCCGGTGTTGCAATTCAGTTTGAATGATAAGATTTATATCAGTCAGTTAGCTGGTGGATACAATTACAATAATATCCTTACAGCTATTGCAGTTTCAGATTATTTTGGTGTCACTCCTGTAGATTCTGCGAAAGCTATCTCAGCCTATAGCCCAAACAATAACAGGTCACAATGGAGAGAATATATGGGTACCAGAATTCTGATGGATGCATATAATGCCAATCCATCATCAATGCAACAGGCGATTTTGAACTTCAGTCATTTGCAAGTTTCGCCAAAAAGTCTCATCCTGGGCGATATGAAAGAACTGGGGAAGTACTCTACTGAACTTCATAAGAAAATCCTCGATTTGATAAGTACTCAAAATGGCATTACTCAGGTCATACTCATTGGACCAGAATTTTATAGCCTGAAGTTAAATTATCCCAAATTCAATTTCTATCCGGCTACAACAGATCTGCAAATAAACTGGGATTCATTATCCGGTCATTCGATTTTGCTGAAAGGATCACGCGGAATCAGATTAGAGGCTTTGCTTCATGAAACTGATTGAGTACCATAAAAATCTCATATAGTCTGGGTGGTAATTCACCCTTTACTGAATAATCGTAATCGAAATAAGTACAAGGTATAGTACTGAACTTTTTGTACTGTGATGGCAATTCCAATGGAAAATACACCATCCATTCATTTGTCAGCGCGTTTTTTGCAAACTCTATCTGATCATAGCCATCGACATCATTAACCACATATTTCTGTGTGTCTGCTTCATTCCAGAGTACATTCTCAGTCTTTTCCATACCCTGAATAAAATAATAAATGATCTGACAAACCGTATCAATGTCTGCTTCACCTGGCTCATTAAGCAAATCAAATCCCGTGATTGCCAAATATCGGCAAGCAGGCGAGCTGCCACAGGTAGAAGCAATCTGATTCATAGTCTCACTACTTAAGCCACTGACTGAAATAAATTCACGACCGGGTATATCAGATTGTTTGACCACTGATAAATCAAGCAATGCGATATCAGCCATGTTTAATGGCTCTATCAATGCTTCCGGATCCTTATATATATTACCCAACCTAAAAGAATCAAACAGTTGCCGCTCATACTTCGTGCCCAGGCTTAGATGCCGTTGCGTACCGGAGATAGCCACATTCTGCAATGTACGGTTACGCGAAGCTACGATCTGGCTAAGTGCATTCATTGCTACTGATTGGGATGCATGGAAGATATGCATATTTAGATTTTGTCCATTTAAGTCCGATGACTGAATAAATTCTTCGAAATCAGTGATATTGTTTAAAAAAAATATAACTTTACCCTTGAATATTTGTTGGAGCTTGTAAATACTATCCAGTTCCTTTTCAGTATTCAATACAGCATCCCCATTAAAGATTTGAGTTTTAAAGTTTTGGACAGAATAATTTGTAAGGCGTAATCCGATACTTTTCAGACATTGAACGTCTGAAGGGAAAAGCAACAGAGAATGAGCATTTTGCAATCTATCATCGGTTAAACCACTCAGTTTCTGTACCATTTTTAATTCTGAAAAAGCATCATTCATTATAGAGAAATATTATTTTGATAACTAAAAGTTGAATATAAAAAACTTTATATAATGTAAATTGATACACAACAATACAAATTATTAAAAGTTTTAATACAAAAATCATATAAATTTATTTTTTTATATAGACTTTTTAATAATAAATTTGTATTACATTCAGAACCATAAAATTAATTTAAATATAACCATATGTATAAGAACTTATATTTTTCATTATTTGCAGTGATAATGTTCTGTACAGCTACCAGAGTTAGCGCACAGAATGAATCCTTCAAAGCTCCGGTCATTACCGATGAAATGACTGTCAATCCAGAGCAGAATAAAGAGTGGAGATCAGGCATGAATAAATACTCAGCCAAGCCAAAGAGTATGTGGGAATTGGGTATACATGCCGGTAGATTTCAGATCTCAGGTGATGTACCGAACAGTATATTCCCGGGATGGGGCGCCGGTCTACACCTTAGAAAAGCGATTACCTATGGCCTTTCAATCCGTTTAGATGGCTTCTATGGGATTACAAAAGGTATGGATACCCGATTTGTATCTGGTGACGTAATCAAAACAGAGCAATTACCTAATTACGGTGATGTAACCAATGGAATGTACCGAAACTATAAAAGTACTACAGTTTACGGCGCTATTGAAGGTCTGTACAATATCGGCAATATCTTATTCCACCAGGAACGCAACAAATGGAATCTCTATCTCGGTGTAGGAGTAGGTTTTGCCAGTATTGATACCCGGATTAATAATCAAAAGGGAAATACAATTTACAATTGGTCAGATTTAAAATTAACTGATGGTTCTTATGGTGATAAAGTAAAGAAAATCAAGGATGCTGTAGGATTTGACAGTGACTATGAGACAAAATCAGGTAATGATAATGGCTTAAATATATTTTTTGGAAGTGGTACAAATAAGATTCAATACCATGGAATCTTTGGTATCTCACGTAAAATCAACAAACGTATTAATATCTCCCTGGAACAGAAATTTATGTTCAATGACTTCGACAACTGGGATGGATTTTCCAGTAGGTCACAATATGACTTGACAAAAAATGATGATAGGGGAAATTATACCTCGCTGAGATTAGGTATTAATCTTGGTAAATTCGATAAGCGAACTGAACCATTATACTGGCTCAATCCACTGGATGGCGCACTGAATGATGTTGCTGAATTGAAACAGCGACCTAAATTTGACCTTACCGATTCAGACGGTGATGGTGTAATTGATATGATCGATCAGGAGAAAAACAGTCCGTCCGGCGCAGCAGTGGATACCCGAGGTATCGTACTGGATTCTGATAAAGATGGAATTGCAGATTATAAGGATGATGAACCATTCTCTCCTCCGGGCTATGAAGTAGATGATAAAGGTGTAGCAGTAATACCTGATAAAGTAGTAACTGAATCCAGACTTGCTGAAGCACTGAAATCAGTGAAAAGTGAATGGTGGTTGCCAATGATTCACTTTGATTTGGATAAATATTTTGTCAAACCTGAGTTTTATCCTCAGATGAGAACAGTGGCTAATGTGATGCAAAAGCATCCCGATCTTAAAATCGTTGTAACTGGTTTTACTGATGTACGTCAATCAGATGAATACAATAATTCATTATCATACAACAGGGCAAAAGCGGCTATCGATTATCTCGTTACTACTTATAATCTGCCGAGAGAGCGTTTTATTCTCAAATATGAAGGTAAGACAGATCCTGTAGTACCTAACCTGCCTGCATCACACAAGATCAGCAAGCAACAAGAAATGCAGCAGTATATCAACAGACGTGTAGAATTTAAAGTAGCTGCACCAGAAGATACCGAAATGGCAGCACCAAACGGACCAAACGTAGGTTCAGACACACCCGGTTCTTCCAGAAAAGGCTCAAAATATTCCGGAAATGCAAACTCCGGCTATTAATAACCTTAATTCAAATACAAAAAGGAGTGTACTTTGATACACTCCTTTTTTGTTTGCTTATATTCGTAAAAAATATTTGTATGTTAGATAAGCAGGATCTGATAGGAAAGAAAGTTTTAGTACGAGTTGATTTTAATGTACCGCTGAATGCAAAACATGAGATTACCGATGATACCCGCATCAGAATGGCGATTCCTACGATCAGGGAGTTGATAGGACGAGGGGCAAAAATCATCTTAATGTCGCATCTGGGCCGACCTCTTAAGGATCTGGATGACAATGGGAATATAAAAGCAAAGTACAGCCTTCGGTATCTCGTCCCAACCATTGAATCATTGTGTAACAAGCAGGTAGAGTTCATCACAAGCTCATTAATGGACGATGCTGCTGCGCAAATAAGCCCAAACCCGGATATAATTACACTTCTCGAGAATACCCGTTTTTATAAAGGAGAAGAAAAGGGCGATCCTGATTTAGCTGCTAAGATGGCTGCATTAGCCGATTATTATATCAATGATGCCTTCGGAGCGGCACACAGAGAGCATGCAAGTACAGCGACCATTGCACGGTACTTCGATGCCGCACATAAAGATTTTGGACTTCTGATGGATAAAGAAGTAAAAAATATAAGCAAGATCCTCAGCGACCCTATGCATCCATTCTGTGCCATAATTGGTGGTGCTAAAGTCTCAGATAAGATATTATTGCTTGATAACTTACTGGACAAGGTAGATACAATCCTGATCGGAGGCGGAATGGCCTTCACATTCATCAAAGCACAAGGTGGACAGATAGGCAACTCACTTTGTGAGGAAGATAAACAAGATCTGGCTCTGGATTTATTGAAAAAAGCGGAATTAAAAAATGTCCGGATTATCTTGCCAAGCGATGTAAAAGCTACTGACTCCTTTAATAATGATGCTGCAGTGCAGTTTTGTCCGATTGACAAGATACCGGCAGGTTGGCTAGGATTAGACATAGGACCTGCTTCAATCGCAAGTTTTGAATCCGAGATTGCCAGGAGTAAAACCATACTTTGGAATGGGCCCGCAGGTGTCTTTGAATTCAGTAATTTTAATCAGGGAACATTTGCTATTTCAAAGGCAGTA
>CAZGKN010000053.1:5220-18939 GCA_964525915.1 uncultured Saprospiraceae bacterium
ACGACACAAGGAGCATTTAGTGTCGTGGGCGGGGGAGATAGTGTATCAGCAATTAATAAGGCAGGACTGGAAGATAAGATTAGCTTTGTATCTACCGGAGGTGGTGCAATGCTGGAGATGATCGAAGGCAAGGTACTTCCAGGCATAGCGGCAATGGAAAAATAATCAATCTAATTCTCAGCAGCTACGATAAAAAAACCATCATTGCCCTGGGCCTGATAAAGGGGCATTAGTATGAATCCATTACAAACTGCCTTAATTGGTCCCGTTTTATCATGAGCCAATATCTGACCTTCAGTTACGGGATCAAAATTTTGGAAACCAGGTAACATCAAGAATTTGTCGGTCTGGGTTATAGAATGCCTGTAAACCACACGAGTCACCGAGGGCAGACGTGCAGAATAGCTTTCCAACATTTCTACTTCACGCAAGAATAATGACTCATCTACACAATATAAACCTCCAATTGTAAGACACATCGAAATCACAGCCATTGACCGCTGAATGGATAAAGGATCAGAATGTAAACCGGCCTCAAAACAAAGACTAATCAGATCCTTCCCAATCAAATCTGAAGTAAAATAATGAAGTGTCGTCCCTGCTAATTCATCTAATATACCCAGGACTACCGGAGAGTTCAACTTTGTAGCAAACTCAATATTTGATTTATCGTCCGATACAATGGTGTAAATACCACCATCAGCAGATGTTGTATGCAAATCAAGTAATATTACTGATGGTGCGTCCACTTCTGCAATATAATTCAGAATGGTTTGTTTCAATTCACTCAGCTCCCGTTCTTCATCCTCCAACAATTTTTCAGGTTTGTCAGCGATTTGTTTTATCCGATTTGCTGTCCAAAGACGGTTTAAATCTTCTGTTATAAAGCGTACACCCTGATCGGTAGCAGAAACATTACCCACAAAACCTACCATAGTTCCATTAAACTGAAAATCTCGCGCTGTCTCTCTTCTATGCTCCAACACACTAAAAACCTGCCGAATAGCTTCCACCCCGGCTATTTCATTGCCATGCATACCACCGATACAGATCAGTAAGGGACCTGGATTAGACAGAGAAAATTCACCAATGATTCTTTGCATTATTTATGACTTTTCAGGGGTGGATATCCTAAATCTTTCCATTTCCACAGGGCCAATGACACTGCACTTCTATGTGGTCTCCATCGCTCTGAAGTTTCATTCATTAGATCTATTAATCCCTTACCTTTCTCGTCAAAGTTAAAATATTTTGCAAACGACTGTTGAATCCCCAGATCCTTTACCGGCCAGATATCCGTACGTCTCAATGTAAATAATAACAACATCTGTACAGTCCACTCGCCCACTCCTTTGATTTGTGTAAGTTCTGTCAGGATTTCAGCATCACTCAATTTGCCCCAATTAAAATCTACCGGACGGGTATCCTGAAAATACACTGCTACATTTTTTATGTACTGGCTTTTAGATCCTGAAAGTCCGATTGAGCGCAACGTTTCATCACTTTGGGATAAAATCTCCGACGGAGTTAATTCATTTGCTGGAAATAAATCCAGAAATCGGGACCAAATCACTGCGGCTACTTTCACAGACAATTGTTGTCCGATTATAGATCTCGACAATGCCTGGAAGAGAGAATTGGGCTCACGCAGCTCATAAAGCGCGGCTAAAGGAATCAGTGGTTTGATAAAAGGATCTGATTTTTTTAAATGTTTTATACTATCTTCAACCATTGGATTTAATTTTTACAACAATCAATCAGATTATCATTTAAAAGCTATGAATAAAATTCTACCACTATTGTATTTCATTATTTTTTCTGTTATCAGTGTGTCAGCACAGCAATTTACACCTCAATTCATCAGTGAATTAGAAAATTCGAATCAGATGGATTGTATTCTGACATTCAATCAACCTGATCTGGTAAATTCAATCCCTGCAAATTTAACAAAGGAACAGAAAGGTACATTGGTTTTCCAAATACTGAAGGAAAATCTGGATAAAAATGCCGCCGGTGTGGTTAGTTTTCTGACAAGCAATAAGGTAGATTTCTCGATGAACTATGTTACTTCTTCTATTCTGATTTATCATATCTCATCCGATTTACTTGTCAGACTTACATCTAATACTTCGATCAAAAGATTTAGTCATAATCCGGGTATGAGTTTGCACTTACCATCTCAATCCGGCGCTTTAGAGCCTAGGATGGATTATACCTGGGGGCTGCATCTCATAGGTGTGGACAGTGTCCATGCGATGGGAGTTACAGGTACTGGAGCTGTGGTGGCAGGCAATGACACAGGATTTGACTGGACTCATCCTGCAATAATGGAAAAATACAGAGGTTGGAGCAGTGATACAGTCATACACAGCTACAACTGGCATGACGGTATCCATGAAAACAGCCCACTCAGTGATACATCGTCTGCTAATCCCTGTGGGCTTAATCTCCCCTATCCCTGTGATGACAATTCCCACGGCACCCATACTATGGGTACTATGGTCGGTACTGCCGGTGACTCCATCGCTATCGGTATGGCCCCTGGCGCCAAGTGGATTGCCACACGCAATATGGAACGCGGTAATGGTTCACTCGAATCTTATCTGGAATGCCTCCAATGGTACCTCGCTCCTACAGATATTAATAATCAGAATCCGGATCCGACTAAATCACCGGATGTAATCAATAATAGTTGGTATTGTTCTGAATCTGAAGGTTGCAACGTATCAAACTGGGCATTAATGTTTCAGGCTGTCGATAATCTGAATGCAGCAGGAATCATGGTCGTCATAGCTGCCGGCAACTCAGGTCCGGGCTGTGAGACAATCTCTTATTCACCCAATATGGCAGAAAATGGATTTATCGTAGGTGCCATTGCATCTAATGATACGATTTCAAGATTTAGTAGTAGAGGCCTCGTCACTGCAGACAGTTCATTCAGACAGAAGCCTGATGTAGTAGCTCCCGGTTCATGGGTCTATTCCTGTATCCCAGGTAATAAATACACATTTTCATCCGGTACAAGTATGGCCTCTCCGCACGTGAGTGGCCTGGTTGCTTTGATCGTCAGTGCAAATCCATTACTTCGGGGTAAAGTTGATACCATTAAAGCAATTATCAAACGCACAGCAGTGCATAAATTTACAGATCAGGAATGTACCGGAATCGCGGGCACTGATTATCCTAACCCTGTCTATGGCTACGGAAGAATAGATGCACTTGCTGCTGTAAAGGAAGCATTGAAGTGGAGACCGCTAAAAAATAAACGTTCACAAAGTCTTGAATTTACTGTCTTCCCTAATCCGACTTCAGGTGAGCTGAACATCCAACTCTATAATCCGGCAAAAGACGTCACAGTAGAAATACTGAATCTGTATGGACAAATCGAGTATTCAAGACAATTCAATAATAATTCTACATTGTTTACTATTCAAAATCCGAATTTGACCAATGGCATGAAAATAGTAAGAGTTTCTGCTGACGGTCGGCAAAATGTATATAAAGTGATGGTTATCAAATAACCTGTAGGAATAAATTCCAGGTAACTATTCACCTCAAACAGAATAAAATCAATAAAAACAATATTTTACCTAATTAATCTTAGTATCGCAGCCCTGATAGGGCTGAATATGAATAACCCCCAATTGCAATTGGGGGGAAGGGATCAGAAAATCTACCAACCCTGAAGGGGTTGAATATCAGCAATTCATTTATTCAACTCCTCTATCAGAGTTGCCCGTATCCATTAATTCCTCTCGGGTCTAACCCGGAGTAATGATTATTAAACCTTTCTGCTAAATAAAAGAATTGGGTACTGCTTTTACTCCGTGTTAGCACATTTTCGATTAATGAAATAGGTAATATTGCCCTAAATTTTAAACTTTTGAACTGAATAATTACAATTCCGGTCAGTTTACCCTGAATTAGCGGTTAATTTACCTAAATCGTTACATTTAATACCGGTGCAGGATATACTCTTTCTACTTTGTGCTCTGATTGTATTGGCACACAATGAAAATCATTCTCTGCACAGAAATCTAAAAACCGCGGCAGTACATATCGTACCTTATCCATTGACTTTATGCTGTCATGTAATACTATGATAGAGCCGGAAACAACATTTTTGGTCAGGTTTTGATAAACTTGTTCGCTTGTGATTAATGGATCAAAATCTCCGCCCAATATATCCCACATGATGATGCGATAATGCTGTGATAAAAACCGGGCCTGATGAAATTTCAATTTACCATAAGGAGGCCTGAACAACTCCGAACCCACTTCACGGGCGCCTCTTCTGACATTGCGGTAATACTCCGTATTCTCAGTATGCCAGCCATTGAGATGATTGAAGGTATGACTACCCAGAGAATGGCCTTCCTCACGGATTCGGTCCACAAGGTCAGGATGTCGCTGTGCATTTTCGCCTACACAAAAAAATGTAGCTTTTGCATCATAGGCATTCAGGGTATCGAGTACCCAGGGTGTAATCTCAGGGATAGGTCCGTCGTCAAAAGTCAGGAAAATATTTTTTTCACCTGTTTTCATTTCCCATTCACCATTTGGGAAAAGATACTTGAAGAAACCTGGTGTCTTTACAAAATACATGGCCGATTATAATTGTTTGTTTAAATCACTTTAACTTACAACAAGAAATATTGATTAATTATTACATGGGATTATCAAATAATGTATAAATCAATGATAATTACTTGTTTCTATTAAAATAGATAGCAAAAACTGTGCCAGTTTCGTTCAACAGATTTATTTTATATATTAAACTGACAAAATGCTACCAACCCACTATTATAACGTATGAATCTGTCATAATGTAAGCATACTACATTGAAATTTAGGCTAAAAAATTAACTTTGGCATTCAATTAGCGTCGAATGAAGATCGGAATAATAAAAGAAGGCAAAATCCCCCATGAAGACCGGACACCTTTCTCCCCATCACAATGCCGGCAAATGCAACATGAACCTTTTTCAAATACGGTATTGGTACAATCTTATAAATACAGATGTTATTCGGATGAAGAATACCGGAAAGCAGGCCTCAACATAGAAAATAATGTGGATGAATGTGATGTATTTTTTGGCGTAAAGGAAGTACCGATTGACCTGCTTATACCCGGAAAAACCTATTTCTGTTTCTCACATACGATAAAAAAGCAAGAGCACAACCGTACCCTGCTCCAGGAGATACTCAAACGCAAAATCCGATTGATCGATTATGAATTAATTACTGATGACAATGGAAGAAGGCTGACTGCTTTTGGAAAATTTGCCGGAATCTGTGGAGCTTACAATAGTATATGGACGTATGGAAGACGAACAGGGTTGTTTACGCTCCCCAGGTTGAAAGAGTATAAGCATTACCATGATGTGTTGCCTGTATATAAACAGATCCAATGGCCGCCTATGAAAATTGTGCTGACCGGTCATGGCCGGGTAGGTAAAGGTGCAATCCAGGTTTTGGCTGATATGGGATTTACGCAAGTGAGCCCTTCGGATTTTTTAAAAATAAAAAAGACCGACCAACCCATATTTACTGCACTGTCTTCAGCCGATTATATTCGTCCGATTGACTCCAATAAAGCATTTCAGAAATCTGAATATTATGCAAATCCAAAACACTTTCGCTCAGATTTCCTGCCTTATCTGGCAATAGCCGATATATTTATCAATGGCATCTACTGGGATATCCGTGCACCTAAATATTTTGAATTATCAGATATCAGCCGCCCTGATTTCAATGTCTCTGTCATCGGTGATATTACCTGCGATATCGCACCCCATGCCAGCGTTCCGACTACATTCAGAGCCAGTTCTATTGACGATCCGGTTTATGGAGTGAGCAGAAAGACTCTTAGTGAGACTAAAGCCTATGAATCAGACAGTGTGGATATTATGGCCATTGACAATGTGGCCAATGAGTTACCCCGGGATGCATCAAAATATTTTGGTGACCGGCTGCTGAAATATATCATACCCGAACTCAATAATATGGACAATAGTCCGATCATTCAACGGGCTATGATCACTGAAAATGGAAAACTTAAAGAAAATTTCATGTATTTAAATGACTATGTACATGGCAGAGAGTAATAGATTTTAGTAATTTTGTCCGCGAATGGAGAAAGGCCGTGAAATAGTCAATCAGGAGAAATTTGAGATCATTCTCAGACGGATTTGTCTCCAGTTGATCGAATATTACCGCGATTTTGAAAATACTTGCCTGATCGGGTTACAACCTCGTGGCGCATTACTCTCAGACTGTATCGTCCATTTACTCCGGCAAGAATTTAATCAGACAATAAGCCATTATGGCAAATTAGATATTACCTTTTACCGGGATGATTACCGGGAGCGAACTTCACCACTCATCGCCAATACCACGCACATGGATTTTACAGTGGATGGAAAGAAAGTATTGCTTATCGATGATGTACTGTACACCGGGCGAAGTGTTCATGCAGCTATTGCAGCATTGCAAGACTATGGGCGTCCTGAAGCTATTCATTTATTGGCCTTTGTGGACAGGCGCTTTAACCGGGAATTCCCTATCCAGTCAGATTTTCAGGGATTAAGAGTGGATGCATTGGATGAAGCGTACGTCCGATTGGATTGGAATAAGGAGAACACGACCGCAGGGATATTTATTTACCCCCAAAAACCTAAGAAATAATGAGTACAGGTAAAGAAGTCAGATTAAGTACACCACACTTACTGGGCATCAAAGACCTGACTGTACAAGATATCGAACTCATCTTCCATACTGCTGAAAATTTTAAAGATGTAATAAATCGCCCGGTAAAAAAAGTTCCGTCGCTCAGAGATATCACTGTAGCTAATCTTTTCTTTGAGAATTCGACAAGGACACGTATATCTTTTGAATTAGCTGAGAAAAGGCTCTCCGCTGACGTAGTCAATTTTTCAGCTTCTTCGTCCTCTGTCACCAAAGGCGAGACATTACTGGATACAGTCAATAATATTCTATCGATGAAGGTGGATATGGTCGTCATGCGACATCCAGCACCCGGAGCATGCGTTTATCTGTCGCGGAAGATTAATGCTTCTATTCTCAATGCCGGTGACGGTACACACGAGCATCCGACGCAAGCTTTGCTTGATGCTTACTCCATGATTGAAAAGATTGGTCCTTTGGCAGGCAAGAAGATTGCGATCATAGGCGATATACTGCATTCCAGAGTAGCGCTGAGTAATATCTACTGTCTGAGTAAATTGGGAGCAAAGGTAAGAGTCTGTGGCCCTCCTACCCTGATCCCCAGATATATCCAGAGCCTGGGTATAGAGGTCTCATACGACCTCGAAGATACATTGCGTTGGTGTGATGTAGCCAATATCCTGCGTATTCAATTAGAAAGACAAGACATCAGATACATCCCTTCGAAAAGAGAATATGCATTGTATTTTGGAGTGAATAAGAAATTGATTGATAAAATCGGTAAAGAGATTGTCATTATGCACCCAGGCCCTATCAATCGGGGCGTCGAAATCACCAGTGATGTCGCTGACAGTAAGGCCTCTATCATACTTCAGCAGGTGGAAAATGGTGTTGCAATTCGTATGGCGGCTTTGTTTCTACTCGCTACACAATACAAAGAAATAAATTGATAAGATATCAGGGCTAACGCCCCTATCATCCTCTTAACAATTTTATCTACAAAGAAATCAGGGCTAACGCCCCTATCCTTCTAAAAAATATTTGTAACTAATCTGCCTAAATTAATGATTAATATTATTTGGAAGATTTAGCTCCATTCAGTTTGCATCCTGTTTTAGGGGCGTGGCCCTGTTTTAATTGTAGCAATTACCTTCGTACAAAACCAAGGGGCGTAGCCCTGATATCTATATACTAAACGGACAAAGGGATGACCATCCGATTTCCTTGTTTAGCCCCTTTATCCCCTTCTGGGACAAGGAAATCAAATGGTCATTTCTAAATACGAATGGTATAAATGCAAGAATCTGAAAATATACGAATCTCCAATCTCTCAACAAGCCTGAAAGGCTTATAGGTGAATAACCCAGAGTGAAGCTCGGGGTAGATATGAAGAAAGAAAACAACCCCGAATGGGGTTGAACAGCAAGCTCCATAACCTTCCTGCTATGCTTCAAATTTTGAAGATAATAGCAAATATTTTATATAAACATTTTAAATTACCATTTAATTCAACCCCTCCGGGGTTGGTTATTTTCTACATCCTTACCCCCAATTGCATTGGAGGCTATTTACCTTCAAGCCCTTCGGGCTTATAATTAATGCAATACTTATGCTACTTTCATATACACTTGTAATCCGTAGGCCAAATATCCAACAGACTGGAAAGCTTAAAATTGAATAATCCCATGTGAATAACGGATCAGATAAACCGAATTGATAATCCTGCAATTGTGTCACAAGCCTGAAAGGCTTGAATATAAATAACCCCGAGTGAAGCTCGGGGTAGATATGAAGAAAGAAACCAACCCCGAATGGGGTTGAATAGTAAGCTCCGTAACCTTCCTGCCATACTTCAAGCTCTAAGGATAAATGATAAGGATTTTATATAAACATGAGTAATTATCATTTAATTCAACCCCTCCAGGGTTGGTTATTTTAAGCATCCTTACCCCCAATTACATTGGGGGCTATGCATCTTTAAGCCCTTCGGGCTTATAATTAAAGCAGTATTTATGCCACTTTTTTTAACCATGTAACCCATAGGTCAAATATCCAACAGACTGGAAAGCCTAAAATTGAATAATCCCATGTGAATAACGGATCAGATAAACCGAATTTATAATTCTGCAATTCTGTTATAAGCCTGAAAGGCTTGAATATGAATAACCCCGAGTTTCACTCGGGGTAGATATCAAGTAAGATACCAACCCCGAATGGGGTTGAACAGCAAGCTCCATAACCTTCCTGCTATGCTTCAAATTCTGGAGATAATTGAGTAATATTTTATATAAACATGTTAAATTTCCATTTAATTCAACCCCTCCAGGGTTGGTTATTTTATGCATCCTTGCCCCCAATTGCATTGGGGGCTATGCACCTTCAAGCCCTTCGGGCTAATATTTAATGCCGGATTTATGTTACTTCTTTTCACATCTGTAGTCTGTAGATTGCAAATTCAACGGACTGGAGAGCAGCGGAAATCAAACAAGAAAATCTGGTAATTTCCAGTTTATTTTTTTACAAATTATATGAAATTGCTACCAATATCTCCTTCTGTCTTTCTTGCAATCAAAGATTGCAAGGCCAATCGTACCAACTGCAACCTGATTAATGAACATATTTTGTAATCAAAAGGGGCGTTGCCCTGACATCTACAAATGCACGAATCAGCGAATCTGCGAAAATCCTAGGCACCACATCACTCCATCACCACATCACCACATGAAATATGCAGCCCTGGTATCTATGCAGTAAACAGCTCCACTGATTTACATTTCATTAAGCAACAAAAGTTTTTACTTTGCGTTGTTTTTATGCTATGAAAAAATTTGAAATGAAGGTATCTCAACTTATCGTCTGTTGTCTCCTGTGTGTCAGCAGCCTCTTGCAAGGACAGGATGGATATAAAATCAATCTAAAAATAAAAAACTACACGAATGATACGCTCATCCTGGGCTATTATCTCGGAGACAAACAATTTGTAAAAGATACTACGTATAGCAAAAATGGTTCATTTACCTTCTCCGGAAAAGAAGCACTACCACCGGGCATCTACATGGCTGTACTGCTCCCACAGAAAAATGTATTCCAATTTCTGGTGGATAAAAAAAACCAAAACTTCAGTCTGGAAGCTGATGCAAAAGATTTATCGAATGGACTGATTGCCCGCAAAAGCCCTGAAAACACGATATTCTTCAGTTATATCAGTTATATCACCGATCAAAAAAATAAAGTAGAACCCATTAAAAAAGCATTGGCTGCCGAAACAGACTCGGCCAAAATCAACTCTTTACAGACACAAGTAAAATCAATTGATCAGTCAGTGGCCGCCTACCAGACCAAACTGATCGCCGATCACCCCGGTACCTTCGCTGCCAAGTTGATCCAGGCTTCGATAGACAAAGGTATTCCGGACTATACAAATAAACCGGACTCAGTAAAACTTAAACTTTTCTACCATTATAAACTTCATTTTTTCGATAATTTTGATTTCAGTGATGTACGGCTCTTTCATTCGCCGGTTTATTTTCAGAAAATCGACCATTATATCAACAATCTGACGGCGCAGCATCCGGACTCGATCATCCAATCACTCGATTACATCCTCGATAAGACAAAAGTAATCGATGAAGCCTTCCAGTTTTACCTCAGTCATTATTTCAACTACTACATACAGAGCAAATACGTCGGTATGGATGCCGTGTATGTACATCTGATAGACAAATATTATTCTACAGGTCAGGCTCCTTGGGTCGATTCTACCAATTTGCAAAAGATGAAAGATGCAGCAGACGAACTCAGGCCTACCCTCATAGGGAAGTATGCACCGGATCTGACCTTCTATCATCAGGATGGCAGCCCGCAGAAAGTGAGTGACATCAAATCAGAATATACGGTTATGTTTTTCTGGTCACCGAGTTGCCACCATTGTGAAGTAGCGATACCATTCGTAGTGAATTTCTATAAGAAGTTTAAAGCCCGGGGCGTCGAGGTACTCGCTATATGCACCGGATTACTCGATGAGGCGACAGACTGCTGGAAGGATGTCAAGGAGAGGGACATGACCCCTTTCGTCAATGTCAACGATCCCACACTCACGAGTAATTTCAAGGTATTCTATGACGTAAAGGCTACGCCTAAGATATTTATCCTGGATAAAAACAAGAAAATCATCTCAAAGAGCATTGCCGCCGAGCAATTAGAAGAGGTGATGAATAAAATCATCGCAGCGGACAAACGGGGCGAATTGAAATAATTTTAGTTTCTTATTTTCTCGCCGATTGAGTGCGATCTAGGCATCGGAATCCGTTTTTCTGCGTGTCCACTCCTATCGCTGACACCTGCATTTGTTTGCTAATAATGTAATTTAAGCTTCGCTTAAATTATCTTATTATACTTGTTTGCAGTTAAGCGTAGGTGACAAAGCTGATCAAGAATATCAGTTAAATACTATTAATCGTTACCGGCCGAAATCGTCCTGCACCCGTACGATATCCTCTTCATCACTGGGATGGGTAGGATCGGCATGTATCCATAGCTCTGCCAGAATACCGTAGTGACGCATACCTGTGATCCGGTGTCTTTGTTCCTTTTTGATATAGATATGTTCACCCTCTTCGAGGAGAATGGTGTCTTTCTCTGTATCATCGTCAGACAACACTACGCTTACCCTATTGTATATACAGCGCCAGAGTTCGGTACGACGGTGATGATACTGCCAGCTAAGTCGCTTACCGGGTTCGACCACCAGTATCTTTGGGCTGATTGCCAGATCAGGTTGAATCATCGAAGTATCCACACCCTGAAAGAATAGCTCTATGAATTGCTGTGTGCGTTTCTGATCAAAAGTGAAATAGCCACCCCAGGGTTTATCCCTGACAACTGAAGCATGAGGTAGTGAGCGCCGCCACAAGCCCTTTATCACTGAATCAAAAACACTGTCTTTCGTATTGCCTGTTAGATCGAAAATCATACTCTCTGGTCTTTTTACATATTAATTGCTCTTTTTTCTGTGGCATCCAATGCCGCTTCTTTGACCCCTTCAGCATAAGTCGGATGCGCATGGCATATCCTGCCTATATCTTCCGCAGATGCTCTATAGGTCATGGCTACTGCGCACTCTGCAATGACATCCGCAGCCCGTGCACCAATGATATGAACACCCAACACTTCATCAGTATTCTTATCTGCCAGCACCTTGACAAAACCGGAGATATCACCACTCGCTATCGCTCTGCCCAGTGACCTGAACTGAAACTTACCGGTTTTATACTCGATACCTTTTTCTTTCAACTCAGACTCCAGATATCCTACGGAAGCAACTTCCGGCCAGGTATAGACGACGCCCGGGATCAGGTGTGGATGCAGCGCAGGCCGCTGACCGGCTATTGTCTCTGCGATAAAAACGCCCTCTTCCTCCGCCTTATGTGCCAGCATAGCACCTTCGATTACATCACCCAGCGCATAGATGTGAGCGACATTTGTTCGCAGGTTGTGATCCACCTTGATCCTGCTCTTGCTGTCCTTTTCAATGCCGGTGACTTCCAGGTTCAATCCATCTGTATAAGGTCGGCGACCAATCGCCACCAGACAATAATCGGCTTTGATCTCTTTGATCTCATCGGCATTATTGGCTTTATACTTCACTGTAACCCCTTTTGAAGTAGGATTCACTTCAGTGACACCATGGTTTAGATAGAAAGTCATACCTTCTTTCTTCAGCGTGCGTTGTAATTCTTTTCCACAGTCAGTATCCATTGTACCGATGATCTTATCGGTGAATTCTATCACATCAATCTTCGTACCCAGTCGTCCATACACCGATCCCAGCTCCAGACCAATGACACCTGCACCAACAATAACCATCGACTTCGGAATCGTATTCAGGCTGAGTGCTTCAGTACTGGTAATCACCCGCTTTTTATCATAGTTAAATGCAGGTGGAGTAATGGGTTTCGAGCCTGTAGCGATGATGATATTCTTCGCTGAGATTTCCTTCTTCTCGTCTTTAGATTCGGGATTTGACGGACTGATACTGATAGTATTCGCATCTTTAAATGAGCCGATGCCATAGAAAACCTCGATCTTATTCTTCTTCATCAGGTAGGCTACGCCCTTGTTCAGTTGATCAACTACCTTGCTTTTTCTTTCAAACAAAATCGCAGCGTCCATTTTAGGAGCACTGACACTTATCCCATGTTCTGCAAAGGTATGCGCTGCATTATAGAATAATTCAGAGGAATCCAGGAGTGCTTTAGATGGTATGCAACCTACATTCAGGCAGGTACCACCGAGTGTATTATATTTCTCTATAATAGCTGTCTTCATCCCCAGCTGTGCGCAACGAATCGCGCAGGTATAGCCACCGGGACCGGATCCAACTATGATAACATCAAAATCCATTAAAATACATTTTCCACAAAGGTATTGATTAATAGGGTAAATAAAAACACCTATTCATCTCAGATCAAGGAAAAGAAATATAAACTTTAGGGTACAACCCGCTCATCTAACCTGTGAATCTGCGAATTTGCGAATTTGCGAATCTGCAAATTTGTAGTGAATTTTTTCCCGCAGACAACGCTGAAAACTGCTGAAATGATAAATCTACTATTGTGTGACAAGCCTGAATGGCCTAAAATTGATTAATCCCTAGTGAATAGAGGGTCAGATAAGCAGAATTGACAAATCTACTGTTGTGTAACAGGCCTGAAGGGCTTGAAAATGAATAGCCCCGAGTGAAACTCGGGGTAGATATCAAGTAAGAAACCAACCCCGAAAGGAATTGAACAGCAAGCTCCATACCCTTCTTGCCATTCTTCAAGCTCTGGAGATAAATGATAAGAGTTTTATATAAACATGTTAAATTACTATTTAATTCAACCCCTTCAGGGTTGGTTATTTTATGCATCCTTACCCCCAATTGCATTGGGGGCTATGCACTTTTAAGCCCTTCGGGCTTATAATTAAAGCAGTAATTATGCCACTTTTTTACCCAAGTAACTCGTAGGTCAAATATCCAACAGACTGGAA
>CAZGKN010000054.1:0-18887 GCA_964525915.1 uncultured Saprospiraceae bacterium
GTATAAAGCAACTATTCGTTCACGCTTCTTCTCCCGAGCTATTATTGATTTCTTTGCCATTGGCTACTGTTTATTTCTATTTTTAAATGGCAATCCCATCGCACTTAATAATGCCATTGCCTCTTTATCTGTCTTTGCTGTGGTGACAAAAGTGATATTCATTCCTTTTACCTTATCGATCTTATCAATATCGATCTCAGGGAAAATGATCTGTTCAGTCACACCGAAAGAATAATTTCCTTTTCCATCGAAACTCTTATCATTGATACCCCGGAAGTCTCTTACCCGTGGTAAAGCAACGGATATAAGTCTTTCCAGAAACTCATACATTCGCTCATTACGCAGGGTCACACGAACACCAATCGGCATACCTTCTCTCAATTTGAAATTTGAGATTGACTTTTTGGCTTTAGTAACTACTGCTTTCTGACCGGTGATCATACTCAGTTCATTTACAGAAGAGTCGATCAGTTTTTTATCAGCTACTGCATCACCCAATCCCTGATTGATACATATTTTCTCCAGTCTGGGTACTTCCATGACAGAAGAGTAATTAAACTCTTCCATGAGTTGCTTGACCACTTTGTCAATATACAGACTCTTAAACTTATTTACTTCTGTTCCCATTATTTGACTGTTTCTCCTCCATTTTTATAATAGCGTACGATCTTACCATCCTCTATCCTGCGACCAATCCGGGTAGCTTTACCATCCGGCTTTACATGCATTAAGTTAGAGATATGAATAGGCACTTCAATATCTTCAATACCACCGGGTTGATTCTGTTGAGGTCTCAGGTGTTTACGGGCTATATTCCGTCCTTTTACGATAGCTCTGTTTTCAGAGACCAGGACTTTAGAAATCACACCGGTCTGCCCTTTTTCCTTTCCAGCGATGATTATAACTTCATCACCAGTCTTAATATGTAATTTGCCCTGTTTTTTTACTTCTTTCTTTCTCATTTCACTTTATATTACAGCACTTCAGGTGCCAGTGATACAATTCTCATGTGATCCTTATCTCTCAATTCGCGTGCCACAGGACCGAAGATACGGGTACCGCGGGGTTCACCCTGATTGTTCAACAAGACGACTGCATTATCATCAAATCGGATATATGAGCCATCTTTACGGCGAATTTCTTTCCGAGTGCGTACGATAACCGCTTTCGAGACTGTTCCTTTCTTTATTCCGCCTGGGGAAGCCTGCTTCACAGAGACTACGATCTCGTCTCCTATAGAAGCATATCTACGGGTAGATCCTCCCAAAACGTGAATACAAAGCACTTCCTTCGCTCCACTATTATCTGCTACTTTCAATCTCGATTCTGTCTGTATCATTACTTACGCGATTTATAGTAATTATTTAGCTTTTTCTAATATTTCTACCAGACGCCAGCGCTTATTCTTGCTGAGAGGCCTGGTCTCCATGATACGTACCCGATCGCCGATATTACATTCATTTTTCTCATCATGAGCCATGAATGAACTGGTCTTCTTCACGAACTTACCATATAAGGGATGTTTTACTTTCCGCTCTACAGCTACTGAAATAGACTTATCCATTTTGTTGCTGGTAACTACTCCGGTCCGCTCTTTTCTGGCTTTCCGCTCTATTGTTGTTGGTTGCTCCATAAAATTATCAGGATCAATAAATAATTAATTTTTTCTTCGTCTTTCTCTTATCCTAGATCTCTTTGCCACTTGTTCTTCTGTCATAGTAGCGATCTCACGGCTTCGCAATTCGGTCTTATACTTTGCAATCATCTTGCGTGTATTTTGCAAATCTACCGCAGGTACATTTCCATTCACTGCATGATCAAACCTGAGCTTTACCATATGAAGCTCTGCTTCCTTGAGCTCAGCACTCAGCTCGGCACTCTCCAGGTTTACTAAATCTTTATACTTTATGTCTTTCATTGCTTCGCTATATTTACTTATGACAATCTAAGATCAACTCTCGGTAATACCTTTGTCAAAACCGGCAATTTTTGAGCAGCCAGTCTGAAAGCTTCTTTTGCTACATCCTCCGGTACACCATCCATTTCGAATAATATTCTACCTGGTTTAATCACAGCTACATAATGATCCACTGCACCTTTTCCCTTACCCATCCTTACTTCTAAGGGTTTGGAAGTGATTGGTTTATCCGGGAATACGCGGATCCAAACCTTACCCTCTCTTTTCATATATCGGGTCATAGCAATCCTCGCTGATTCAATCTGACGGGAAGAGAGTCTCCCCCCGGTGATTGCCTTCAGTCCATAAGATCCGAAAGAAATAGTGCTACCCTTGATAGCATTCCCCTTCGGGTTCATCTTATGTTGCTTTCTATACTTAGTTCTTTTCGGTTGTAACATCTTGTTTTATTATAAACTGCTGATTAAAAGCTATTTATTCTCTTTTTTGTCAAACGAGCGGCAAAGATACGACAAATATTATTCTGTCCTTTATCTTTTTGATTTAAAATTTTTGCCCCGACCTCGTTTATCGCCTCTTGGGGCATCCTTTCTGGCACCACCACGTGCAGCCGCTTTTTTCTCTTCTGTCTGAAGTGGCATTATCTCACGGCGGCCGAATACTTCACCATTGCAAATCCAGACTTTAATTCCGATCAATCCATAAACTGTCTGAGCTGTAGAAATGACATAATCGATATCTGCTCTGAAAGTATGTAGTGGAATTCTTCCATCCTTATACTCTTCAGATCTCGCCATTTCAGCGCCATTCAATCGACCGGAAATACGCACTTTGATACCTTCAGCTCCGGCACGCATCGTAGATTGGATAGCCATCTTTACTGCACGACGATAGTTGATCCTTGACTCGATTTGTTTTGCGATAGTCTCACCGACGATTGCGGCATCCAATTCTGGTTTGCGGATCTCATGGATATTAATCTGAACATCCTTATTCGTCAGTTTTTTCAACTCCTCACGGATTCGATCTACTTCCTGACCACCTTTACCTATGATGATTCCCGGTCTGGAAGTATGAACTGTCACAGTGATACGCTTCAGCGTACGCTCAATGCTGATCTTTGCAATACCGCCTTTTGGAATACGAGCATGCATATAATCTCTGATGCGTTGATCTTCGACAACTTTTTCAGCAGTCTCATTTCCTCCAAACCATATAGAATCCCATCCTCTGATGATTCCTAGTCTATTTCCTATCGGGTTGGTCTTTTGTCCCATGTAAATGGTTATTTAATTTGAATATTAATTTTCTTCGAATTTGATTTTATTATCGACGATAATCGTCAAGTGGCTGGAACGCTTACGTATCCTGTGTGCACGACCATGTGGGGCAGGTTGAAATCGCTTAAGCATTCCTGCTTCATCTACGAAAGCCGTCTTTATGTATAAATCATAGGAATCAGCGTCTGCATTGAAACCTGTACCCTGTTCCCAGTTAGCTACGGCTGACAGGACAGTTTTATACACATGATGTGCTGAATGTTTCTTGGTATTCTTCAGAATGCCCAGAGCCTGTCCGACTTTCTTGCCACGGATAGTATCTACTACCAGTCGCATTTTCCTGGCCGAACCTTTAATATTTCTCAATCTCGCTTGTGCTTCCATTACAATTAATTTTTAAGCGCGTAAATTCTTTATTTTAAAAATTATTTCTTTCGATTACCGGCATGGCCTCTGAAAGTACGAGTTGGTGAAAACTCGCCCAACTTATGACCCACCATATTCTCAGTAACGAACACAGGAACAAATGTCTTTCCATTGTGCACTGCTATGGTTTCACCTACCATATCCGGTATCACCATAGATGATCTGGACCAGGTCTTGATTACTGCCTTCTTAGTGGATTCTTTTGCTTTGGCTAATTTTTCCAATAAGCTGTAATGTACGTAAGGGCCTTTTTTTAATGATCGTGCCATTCTATTCTGATTTCAGTTTATTTTTTATTTTTTACCTTTCTACGAGAGATAATCAACTCGCTGCTTTGCTTATTCACTTTACGTGTCTTCTGACCTTTAGCCATGATACCGGTACGTGAGATCGGGTGTCCACCTGATGCACGGCCTTCACCTCCACCCATTGGGTGATCAACCGGGTTCATAGCAACACCTCGTACTCTGGATTTCTTACCTAGCCAGCGGTTACGGCCAGCTTTACCTTTTACTTGCTGTCCATGATCCGGATTTGATGCAATGCCGATAGTCGCTCTGCAAGTTAATAACACTCTGCGAACTTCACCGGAAGGCAGTTTCAACACTGCATAGCGCTCTTCTTTTCCTATCAAAGTGGCATAAGTGCCGGCACTACGCGCCATTGCTGCACCTCTGCCTGGTTGCATTTCGATATTATATATCTCCGCACCCAGTGGAATGCTGCTTAATACCATTGAATTACCTATTTCAATTGGAGCATTAGTACCACTAACTACGCTATCACCGACTTTTATTCCTTTTGGCGCAATGATATACCGCTTCTCACCATCCGCATAGTTGAGCAGGGCTATCCAGGCGCTACGATTTGGGTCATACTCTACTGTAGCCACTCTCGCCGGAACCTGATCCTTGTCCCGTTTGAAATCAATGATACGGTATCTTCGTTTGTGTCCACCACCACGGTTACGGACTGTCATCTTACCTGATCCGTTTCTACCACCGGTTTTACGCATTTCTGTAGTCAGCGACTTCTCAGGTGTATCTGTAGTCAGCTCCGTAAAAGCATTTCCTACTCTGGTTCTGAGACCGGGCGTAACCGGTTTAAATTTCTTTATTCCCATTGTGTAACAGTTTAACTATTATGCAGGTAAATCCTGATTAGGGTTAATAAATATATCAATCGAATCACCATCTGCCAGTGTAACGATTGCTTTCTTATAAGTCGATTTCCGGCCGGTAATGACGCCTGATTTACCAGATCGGCTTACCATCTTACCCGAGATAATTGTAGTATTTACATCTTCTACAGTCACATTGTAAAAGTGCTCGATCGCTTTGCCAATCTCGATTTTATTCGCATTGCGTTTTACGACAAATACATACTTACCTTTATTCGCCAGTAGCTGAGTTTTCTCAGTGATTAGTGGCCTGACTAATACTGTATTAATCATTGCTAGTTGTTTTAATACTTTGAAGTGAATCAATAATCTGACCCATTGCTTTTTCAAAAACGATCAATGTGCCGGCGTTTACCATATCATAAACATTCAACTCATCGACGAATGTCACCTCTGCTTTAGGGATATTTCTTCCTGACAGGTACAAATTCTTATCAATTCCTGAAGTGACTAAGAGCGGTTTATTCTCGCTTTTTACATTTGCGAAGAATGACATCATATCTTTTGTCTTTGGCGCATCAAATGTGAAGTCTTCGACAATGACCAATTTATTCTTATTGATCTTATCCGATAACACTGCCAACTTTGCCAGACGCTTTGTCTTCTTGGTCAACTGTATAGAATAAGTTCTGGGTCTCGGACCGAAAATACGGCCTCCACCATGATACAGTGGGTTTTTGATATCACCTTTACGTGCTCCACCTGTACCTTTTTGCTTGTGTAGCTTACGGGTAGAACCGGCGATCTCACCTCTTTCCTTTGCCTTATGTGTACCTTGTCTTTGGTGCGCTAAATATTGTTTCACACTCAGATAGACTACGTGCATATTCGGCTCTGAAGTAAGGAGCGTATCACTAATTTCTATTGATCTGCCGGTAGATTCACCGGCTTTATTCAATACGTCTAATTTCATTTCTTATTATTTTCCAGGATTACGACAGTACCTTTATGGCCGGGAATAGCTCCCTTTACCAGAATCAGATTCTGTTCTGAAAATATTTTCAATACAGTAAGATTTCTCATCTTTACCCGGGTGCCACCGGTCTGACCGGCCATTCTCATACCCTTGAATACCTTGGATGGGAAGGAAGAAGCACCAATAGAACCGGGTGCTCTCAACCTATTGTGCTGACCGTGTGTCGCCTGACCCACACCGCTAAATCCATGGCGTTTCACTACGCCCTGAAAACCTTTACCCTTGGTAGTTCCGATGACATTGATCTTCTGACCCTCTGTGAAAACTTCATTTATTTCGATAGTTTCACCAATGTTTTTAGTCAGTGTAGTATCTCTTAGTTCTACCAGTGTATGCAGCGGTTCCGAACTTGCCTTGGCAAAATGTCCTTTCATAGGATTACTGACATTCTTGGCTTTTGTCTCTCCAAATCCTATCTGCAATGCATTGTAGCCATCCGTAGCCTCGCTCTTTACCTGCGTCACTACACAAGGACCGGCTTCGATCACCGTACAGGCTACATAGTTACCATTGTTGTCGAAAGTGCTGGTCATACCAACTTTCTTACCGATTATTCCGTTCACAACTATAATGTTTGTCCGACAAACCAGGAAAATCCAGACCTGCCGAAAGATTTATATTAAAAATTAATAATCCTTACTACGTCAATTTGACCTGGATATCCACTCCACTGGGTAACTCTAATTTTGAGAGAGCATCCACAGTTTTCTGCGTCGGAGTGTAGATTTCGATCAATCTTTTGTGGGTTCGCATTGAAAACTGCTCACGAGACTTCTTATTTACGTGCGGCGAGCGCAGCACGGTAAACATCTTCTTCTCAGTAGGCAGCGGAATCGGACCCGTCACGACAGCACCGCTACTGCGAACTGTCTTGATTATCTTCTCCGTAGATATATCCACTAAATTGTGGTCATACGATCGAAGCTTAATTCTGATTTTCTGATTCATATCCTTTATCTAATTAATTCTTTAACTTCTTCTTGCTAAAGTGGCGCAAAAGTAAAGAATGTTTACAAACTAATAAAATATTTATTGAAAAAAATTCTAATCCTTTTTACTTTAGTCTTTTTACTCCAGTAACTCGCTACTCTAAATGCATACAAATGATTTATTTTGAATGCATTCCTTTGCGAAAATTTAGTATCTTCCTCTCATATAATATGTGCACATTGACTTACTTACCTTACAGCGAAGGCTTTATCCTGACGTCAAACCGTGATGAACGGATTGACCGGAAGACGATTCCACCGGTGGCCTATTCATTGGATGGCAATTGTGTAATTTTCCCAAAAGATACAGAAGCATCAGGATCATGGATCGGATTGAATGTCAATCGCAAGATCTCTTGTTTGCTCAATGGTGCATTTTCCCGTCATGTGAAGCAGGAGTACCACACGAAAAGCAGAGGTCTGGTATTACTGGAGAGCTTGACCAACCCAAATTTTATTTCGTTTTTCAAAAAGAGTAACTTTCACCAGGTAGAGCCATTTACGCTACTACACATTGATTATTCCTCAGAACTCCAGCTAACTAAAGGGGTCTGGGACGGCGGCCAATATTATTTGGCGGAACTCGCGGCTGATCGGCCACATATCCTGGCTTCAGCCCTGTTATATTCAGAAGATGAAAGATTACTGCGGGAACAATGGTTTGAAAATTTCCTGAATGATTATCCTGTTTATAACCCGACAGATATTTTTCACTTTCATACTTCAAGGCACACTGACGACGAAAGCAGCAATATACTGGTGAGCCGGATGAATGGCTATGTGCGAACTGTCAGTATCTCTCAGATAATTCACACTGTGCAGAATACTCATTTTAACTATTTTGATTATCTTACGAATGAATCACATTCACTGAAAGTAGATAAAGGCATTTGTGATTACCACTCCAAATCGTGAGACGGGATTTTAATTTCGCAATTGCCAACTGTCGAACCCGGTAATTCAATTCTTACTATTCACCTGTATCATTCTATTCAAAGCATTATCAATATTTTGAAAATTTTAAATTTATTTTAACATTGACGGTCTGCCAATATTTATTATCCTACTTAACTTTGATAATAATTATTAATTTTTAAATCAACCACAATGAAAGCAATTACTCATTTTCGAAATGTTCCTGGAATAATCTTTGTATTAATAAGTTCCACTTTTTCACTTGCTGCACAATCAGATCAGTCCAAAGTAATCGATTCGCTCAAAACAGAACTCAGTTACCGGCAAAAGTTAGATTCTTTACAACTGGAAATTTCCCGACTCGAAAAACAGAATTACAGTAGTAAACAATTTAAACTAACCGAAAAACAAGTAAAAAGGCGTTATGTCGGAGGAATTATCGGCGGAGGAATTATGACAGTTTTGGGCGGCATCTCATTATTACTCATCGAAGATTCCGATATTTTTAGTGTGGGATTCTATATTACAAATGGCATAGGCCTCACAATACCCGGCGCTATCTTACTTATATCCAATAGTGCAAAACTCGGTAAGCTCAATATGGCAAAGAAAAAATATAACCTCAGCCCCGGTGTAACACCAAATGGTATCGGAATGGTAATGACTTTCTAAGCTATGATTGATAAATCAATCGCAAGATGTCAATTTTAATCTGCCAATTTGGAAATATTTCCAATCCTTAGTCCCTATCAACTAGATAAGGAATAAATATTTATTTCATTACAACATTTATTTATTGTTTATCAATAATTTTTTATTATCTTTGCTTTAAAATTTAATAAAATGAGCAACAGAAGTAATTTCGTATTTAAAGGATTACACATCGTAGCCTGGATAATTTTTGTCGGTTTGTGTATCGAAGCCGGCGGTCTTGTGGTAAATTTTATATTTAGTATCGTGAAGCCCGAATTTGTTCCGCGGCTTTATCAGAAACTTGATTTGAGCCAATTGCATGCACGTAATTTGTGGGCATTCTATACCATGTACAGTCTGATATTGGCAATAGCCATATTGAAAGCCTGTCTGTTCTATATGGTCATCATGCTCATGTATAAAATTGACCTGACTAAACCTTTTAACCAATTTACCTCCCGGCAGATCAATAAGCTGAGTTACTATACATTTGCGATAGGCATCCTCAGTTATATTACCCGGGAAAGCATCAATAATTTGCAACACAAGGGATATGAAGTATCAAATCTATATCAATTCTGTGCAGACAGTCAGGCATTTATATTGATGGCAGCTGTCATTTATGTGATTGCAACCATCTTCAGTACAGGTGTCGAACTGCAAAACGAAAACGATTTAACTGTTTAAAACATGGCTATAATTGTAAATCTCGATGTAATGATGGCCAGAAGAAAGATGTCGCTAAATGAGTTATCTGAAAAGGTAGATCTGACACTTTCAAATTTATCGATCTTAAAGACCGGAAAAGCCAAGGCAATCCGGTTTAGTACTTTGGAGGCCATCTGCAGAGCACTCAACTGTCAACCCGGTGATATTCTGGAATTTCAGATGGATGAATCGCATACTGTAGAATGAGAAAGTTAATAATACTTTCTGATCTGTGGGGATTGGAGAGCTGCGACTGGATGCAAATTTATATCGATAACCTCAGCCCATACTATGAACTCATTGTATATGATAGTCGTGTATTAGGTGAAATAGATAAGAGTGCAGTTACTGAAAGAAGTATTCATCAACAATTTCTTAACTCAGGGGTAAATATTGCTGTAAACAAATTCTTACTGTTGGAAAAAGAGAAGGCAGATTTACTGGCTTTCAGTATGGGAGGGTGCATCGCCTGGAAAGCCATGTTGTCCGGCATGAAGATCGAAAAACTAACTGCGCTATCTGCCACCAGAGTTAGGTATGAAAAAGAAAGGCCAGAATCAATTATTGAACTGCATTTCGGCGAAATGGATCCTTTCATACCAGGTGATGTTTGGTTTGAGGAAATGAAAATCCAGAAAAGATTGTATTTGGGTAAAAACCATGATTTTTATACTGAAAAAGATATTGCGACAAAATTGTCTAAAAATTTAATTGAGCTATCAAAACTTCATTAATTTTGGATTCTTTAACCAATACATCAAAATAACATGGAAGCACGATTTAATCTGGCTGCTGTCGATACCGGGGCTTATAAAGCAATGCTCGGATTGGAGAAATATCTGGCAGACAGTGGTTTAGACAAGGGTTTGTATGAACTGATCAAAACCCGCGCATCACAGATCAATGGATGTGCATACTGCATCAATATGCATGTGCGCGATGCGATAAAAAATGGAGAAACTACACAGCGATTGTTTCTCCTGGATGCCTGGAGAGAAAGCAACCTGTTTACTGAAAAAGAGCAAGCAGTTCTTGCACTCACAGAATCTATGACTTTAATCACACAGGGCCATGTACCTGATGAAATATTTTATGCTGCAAAGAAGATACTTTCGGATACCGAAATGGCTGCAGTCATCATGGCTGTCGTGGCAATTAACGCGTGGAACAGGATAGCGATAACCAGCCGGTCTCCATTAGATTAAATGTAAAGCAATACATTGGATACAGAAGAAATCGTAAAAAAACTGAGTGAATTCGGTTTAGTCAGTGGTGAACTGGAAATACCTGCACCTCAACGACTTGAGATATTAAATCAGGCCAGCCAATATACAAATCAATTTATTAATCGAATTGATGAGGTAAGGGGCTTTCAGGAGAAGTCGGTAAGTACATTAACCATCAATAATGAAAAACATACATTTTCTGATCTGTTGGATATTTACCAACATGAAGTAGTAGAGAATGGTATAAATGCTGCATCAGCAAAACATCTGGGATACATACCCGGTGGAGGTGTTTATGCAGCAGCTATAGCGGACTATATTGCTGCAGTGACGAATCCTTATTCAGGTGTGTTTTACGCATCACCTGGAGCTGCAGCTATCGAGAATGAAGTTATCAATTGGATAAAAAGTGTTTTTTCTTTTCCGGATGATGCTGTCGGATGTCTGAATTCCGGTGGCTCAATCTCGACACTCATTGCGTTCACTGCTGCCCGGGATAAGTATAAAATTAAAAATGATTTAGTGCCACAGAGTGTAATATATATGAGCGAGCAAGTTCATCACTCTACGCAAAAAGCACTCCGTATCCTGGGATTAGAAGATGCTATCATCCGATATATTCCTATCGATGAAGAACATCGTATTATACCTCATGAACTGGAAACACTTATCAAAAAAGATAAATCGGATGGACTCAATCCTTATATGATCGTAGCCACTGCAGGGACAACAGATACAGGCACAATGGATCCACTGAATCAGATTGCAGATATCAGTGAACGAAATAAACTTTGGCTGCATGTAGATGCCGCTTATGGTGGGTTCTTCATTCTTACCGGTAAAAAACAGCTCTTCAATGGCATAGAAAGGGCTGATTCTCTGATCGTAGATCCACACAAAGGTCTGTTCCTACCCTATGGCGTGGGAGCAGTAATCATTAAAGACAGGGAAGCAGCTTTACATTCACATTACTATACAGCAAATTATATGCAGGATGGGCAGAATGAGGAACTGATAAAAAGTCCGGCAAATCTGTCACCGGAACTGACAAGGCATTTCAGAGGATTAAGAGTATGGTTGCCACTTCAATTGCATGGTGTAAAACCATTTATAGCTTGTCTGGAGGAAAAGCTACTACTGGTCCACTATTTCCGCAATAAACTAAAGGAATTAAATTTCTGTCTGGGTCCGGAGCCTGATTTATCAGTCAGTTATTTCTGGTATCCATTTGAATCAGATGCGGATGAGAAAAACAAACAACTCGTGGCAGAGATTCACAAAGATGGATCCGTATTTCTCAGTTCATCGATTATCGATCACCGCTTTGTTATCCGGATAGCAATTCTGGCATTCAGGACGAAGAAAAAAACTGTAGATGAGGCAATCGGTATGATAAAGCGCAGCTTGACCACAGTTTTATCGCAATAAATACACACATAAAAAAAGCCCCGCCAAATGGGCAGGGCTGAATAAATGCTTTATAAATTTTGATCTTTGCTTATGCTTTCACCGTACCTTTAGATTTTTCAATTACGTCAGCAGCGATGTTTGCCGGAGCGGCTGAATAATGTGAAAACTCCATTGAAGATGAGGCTCTACCAGAAGTAATCGTACGCAACTGAGTTACATAACCAAACATTTCACTCAGTGGAACTTCAGCTTTCACCACTACCGCGTTGAATTTATTCTCCTGTCCTTTTACCAGGCCTCTTCTACGGTTCAGGTCACCAATCACGGCACCTGTATATTCATCCGGAGTAGTTACTTCGAGCTTCATGATAGGCTCCAACAAGGTAGGTCCTGCTTTCTTTGCAGCTTCACGGAAACCTTCCTTGGCTGCCAATTCGAATGCAATTGGTTTTGAGTCCACTGCGTGCATCGAACCATCATGAACTCTTACTTTCATAGAGTCGATGCTGAATCCTGCTAAAACACCATTGCTCATCATCTGAGTAAATCCATCAGTAATAGGCTTGATATAGTTCTTGTCAATTGCTCCACCTACGATGCCCCAAACAAACTGCAATTTCAGTTTGCCATTCTTGAAGTCATCGCTATCCAGGAATTCCTGATCAGCTGGTCCGAGTTCAAATTCCATATCGGCAAAGAGGCCCGCACCACCGGATTGTTTTTTCAATCTTTCACGGTGATTGACCATCTTTGTCAATGCTTCTTTATAGTTTACCTGAGGTGCACCTTGATTTACCTCTACTTTAAATTCTCTTCTTAATCGGTCAACGATGATCTCCAGGTGTAATTCACCCATACCACTGATGACAGTTTGTGCTGTATCTTCATCATAACGTACCCGGAATGTAGGGTCTTCCTCTGTCAGTTTTGCCAGAGCCATTCCTAATTTCTCCAGATCTTTCTGCGTCTTAGGCTCGATAGCCAGGCCGATTACCGGTTCAGGGAAAGACATTGATTCCAGGACAATCGGATGTTGCTCACTACACAGTGTGTCTCCGGTCTTGATATCCTTAAAACCAACTGCTGCGGCAATATCTCCAGCCTCAACCTTATCGATTGGGTTTTGCTTATTGGCATGCATCTGATAAAGTCTGGAAATTCGCTCTTTATTGTCTGAACGAGTATTTAATACATAAGAACCTGCATCCAGTGATCCGCTATATACACGCATGAAAGCCAGTCTGCCCACGAATGGATCAGTTGCTATTTTGAATGCAAGTGCACTAAAGGGTTCGTTTACAGCAGGACGCCTTTTTTCCGGTGCATCTGTATTGGGATTAGTACCTTCTACAGCTTCTACATCTACCGGGGATGGCATATAAGCGCAGACAGCATTAAGCATTGCCTGAACGCCTTTATTTTTGAAGGATGAACCGCAAAGCATAGGTACGATACTCATATCAATTACTGCTGCGCGGATCGCCTTTCTTATTTCTTCAACAGAAATCGAATCCGGATCATCGAAATATTTTTCCATGATAGTTTCGTCGTATTCTGCTACTGATTCCAGCAATTTCTCTCTGTGTTCAGCAACTGTATCCTTCAGATCATCAGGGATAGGAACTACCTTGTAGGTCATTCCGTAATCATCTTCATTCCACACAATCGCTTCATTGGTGATCAGGTCAACTACACCCTTAAAATGCTCTTCACTACCGATCGGAACCTGGAGTGCAACAGCATTACCGCCCAGCATGGTTTTCACCTGATTGACTACATTGAAGAAGTCTGCACCCTGACGATCCATCTTATTAACGAAGCCCAGACGAGGTACCTTATATTTATCTGCCTGACGCCAGACTGTCTCTGACTGAGGCTCCACGCCATCCACTGCACTAAAGAGTGCAACCACACCATCCAGAATACGCAGTGAGCGCTCTACCTCTACGGTAAAGTCCACGTGTCCGGGAGTGTCGATTATATTGATCGAATATTTATCATCATTCCAATCCCATGTGGTCTTGGTAGCTGCAGAAGTAATGGTAATCCCTCGTTCCTGCTCCTGCTCCATCCAGTCCATGGTAGCAGCACCGTCGTGTACTTCACCAATCTTGTGGCTGATACCGGTGTAAAATAAGATTCTTTCAGTAGTAGTAGTTTTACCGGCATCGATATGCGCCGCAATACCAATATTTCTGGTAAGCTCTAACTTTGATTTAGAAGACATTAAAAAATGATTTGTTGATTGAAATACGATTGAATAAGCATAGGTGATGTTTACGCACGGAAGTGAGCAAACGCTCTGTTGGCTTCTGCCATTCTGTGTGTATCTTCCTTACGCTTTACTGCTGCACCTTCACCTTTACTGGCTGCGATGATCTCAGCAGACAATTTATCTGCCATGCCCTTTCCGCTACGCTTACGTGCAAAGCTGATGAGCCATTTCATACCGATAGAAATCTTACGGCCAGCCGGTAATTCAGTAGGAATCTGGAAAGTAGCACCGCCGATACGGCGTGATCTGACTTCCACCTGAGGCATTGCATTGTTCAATGCTCTTTTCCAAACTTCATGCTCTTCCTCACCTGTTTTCTCTTTTACGATATCCATTGCATCATAAAAAATATCAAAAGCAGTACTTTTTTTACCTTCCCACATCATGTGGTTGACAAATTTGGTCACCATAGTATCATTGTACCGGGGATCACCAACTACGATTCTTAATTTAGGCTTTCTTTTTCTCATGCTACCTACTTATTACTTTGGTCTTTTAGTTCCGTATCTTGAACGGCTTTGTTTTCTGTTATTTACACCTGCGGTATCCAGGGCATTACGGATGATTGTATATCTTACACCCGGTAAATCCTTAATCTTACCACCACGAACCAACACCATTGAGTGTTCCTGCAGGTTGTGACCTTCACCCGGAATATATGCAATTACTTCGATTCCATTAGTCAGTCTCACTTTTGCTACTTTACGAAGGGCAGAGTTTGGCTTCTTAGGTGTAGTCGTATAAACCCGGGTACAAACACCGCGTTTCTGTGGATTTGAATCCAGCGCACGTGCCTTACTGGCTGTGGTTATTTGCTTTCTGCCGTTTCTTACTAGCTGGTTAATGGTAGGCATATAATAATTTACTTTGTTATTTTATACTATTCTGTTTATTATGCTTTGAGTGTCAGTCAGATATAATCCTTCTTTGTCAAAACAGGACGCAAAGTTAAGATTTATTTTATATCTCAGTATAATATTTTTTAAAAAATATCAAGATTTATAGCTGAGTTGCCCAAAACAGAGTAGTAAAAAACCAAGGGTTCCAATTTCTAAGACCCGGATGTAAGCTTTGTTATATTTATGGGATAAAATTACTAACCAGGAGAAAGCTACATTAAAAACTGCCTATTAGTGATAATAATACATGGCCATCAAGCATTTCAGCCTTTATTTTTTCCGAAAGCTTTTAATCATTCTTACCGCTTCATCTTCTGCATTCTTATCGTCATCACCGAAAGTGATGGTAGCGAAAAAGTTAGTTGCCGAACCAGGGTCCATAAATCCCAGGAGTACTACCCGATCTCCTGCTTTATACCCTTCGACATAAGCACCGGTCAGGCCATTGAGCTTTAGTACATCCGCATCATCTATTTCTTCCAGTTCCAGTGATTTGGCTATCTCGACGGTATAATCTGCGATATCAGAAGCATCCAGACTTGCATCATTAAAGGGGAAAATAGCAAACTCCATTCCATCACCTACAGCTGAAAACTCCTCTGCTGTATTCGTAACGACTTTAAAATCTTCGGCGAGATTAAATACTATACTGTAATGTTCCCATTCAAAATCATACGTTTTCTGCGCATGGGCATTGTTTAAACTAAACAGACAAAGTATAAAAAATAAAGAATTGACTACTGATTTCATTTCATGTGGTATTAAAGGTTATTAATAAAAGTTTTCTATTTCTGAAGACTCATTTCAAATTATTAGATAAAAGTAAATAAATATTAACATAATGTAACTATTCTTAAAAAATAATTTTTAGTTAAAATCTCTTGATAGTACCTCCTCATGCACATTAAAATCTGAGGATATGTGAAAGTACAAACCACAAAAGCTTTTATAATATAAACAACATGGCAGTATTGAGCAATGAGTCCAACATTCAATTATTTTTCATAATACGAGCTAATATTTATTCTAGCTTTTAAAAAGAAATTTTAAAGTTTTCACCTGTTCTTTAATTTCTTCCAAATTCAAAATTAGAATTATACCGAATGTTGATAAAAAGTAATCCCTTCTAAATTAAAATCTGGTTCAAAAAAGACGAGATAAAATAAAAACTTAGAGCTTGAAAACCAGATTCAAATTAGAAAAATGACAAATCAATCTTTAATTAATTCAGCGAAAGTGTAGCAAACTCGCCACTATTGCGGACATAGCCCATCGCCTGCAGAATATGTGCCTGACGTTTTCTCAGAAACTTAGTGGGGTGTACCGGGCTCCAACGGAGTGGGCTCGGCAGAATAGCTGCTAACATAGCTGCTTCGCTTCGGGTGAGTTTGGATGCCGGTTTATGATAATACGCTTGTGAAGCCGCTTCTACTCCATAGATTCCGTCCCCAAATTCAATGACATTGAGATATACCTCCAGAATTCGTTGTTTCGGCCAAAGTGTTTCTATTAGTACAGTGAAATAAGCTTCCAGACCTTTGCGTACCCAATTGCGTCCATTCCACAAAAAGACATTCTTAGCCGTTTGCTGGCTGATCGTACTGGCACCGACTTTTTTCTTGCTTGATTTGTTGTGCTGAATGGCTTTCTCTATTGCTTCAAAATCAAAGCCATTATGTTCCAGAAAATTCATATCCTCACTACCGATGACCGCCTGCGCCATATAGGGTGAGATCTGGTCCATCGACACCCAGTCTTTATCCAGTCGAACTTTGCGATTTTTATCTGTGGCTTGTTCTACACAGCGTATCAGGGCTAAGGGAGTCACCGGAACAGGTACGAACCGGTAAATGACGGTAAGCGAGACAGAAATTACTAAAAACCAGAGTGCACTCTTGTAGAGGATCCTTTTTAGTCGGGGCTTAATTTGCTTATTTATTTTTCCTGTCATTTCTTTGAAACCAATCTTGATAATTTCAGTGCAATTATTGTTCCAAAAAAGATATATTAAAAATATTTGTAATGCAAAATATTTTCTAAATCAATCATTTTGCATCAAAAACTCAGAATATAATCAAAATATTCACAGGATGTAAACCAGAGAGAGACAGTCAGGAAGATTACTTCGCAGCTGGCTTAGTCGTGTAGTGCGCCTTTTCTTTGATACGGGCAGCTTTACCTACCAGATTACGCAGATAATACAGACGTGCGCGTCTTACCTTACCTTTCTTGACTACTTTTACTTCTACTATACTGGGTGAACTCACCGGGAAAATTCTTTCTACACCGACACCATTGGAGATTTTACGTACTGTAAAAGTCTTGGTCAGTCCATGACCTTTTATCTGAATGACATCACCTTTGAAGATCTGGATTCTTTCCTTCGCTCCTTCTATAATTTTATAACTAACTTCTACGTGGTCACCTGGTTGGTAAACATGAGGGACATTTTGCTGAAGCGTTTGATCATTTACAAATTTGATAGCATCCATTGCTTGGTTCATTTACTTTCTAAAAACGAGGCACAAAGGTAAAAATATTTTCTGAAATGATTACTGTATATTTTAAAATAATTTCATTTCATCAGAAAGGAAAACAACAGAAGCGCATTATAGCTCAAATACCTTCTGTTTTTCGATCTCAATCAAATCAATCTTTCTGTCCACGACATTCTGAAGTGAAGTAAATACCCGATACTCTCCTACACCCTTCAGAGGGTGAATCCGGTGCTTCAGGATATTGTTCAGGTGGCTGGCATCACGACATACTACCTGAAGCATAGCATTATACTCGCCTGTAACTACATCCACACGGGAGACTTCAGGGATATCGGCCATCTTAGCACAAATTTCATCAAAATCGACATTCGTCGTAAAATTTACTGCGATATAAGCATAAATAGTGTAACCCAATTTCCGGTAATCAGCTATCAGATGCATCCCTTTTATGACACCCAACTGTTCTAATTTTTTCATTCTGACGTGAATAGTACCACCCGACACATTCAAAAGCGCAGCAATCTCTGCATAAGTCGCCCTTCCATCTTTCATCAAAATGGATAAAATCTGCTTGTCTATTTTGTCCAATTCATATTCTCTGTTCATATTACCACACTGCTATTTTAACTTATTTCTTTGTTTTTTCAAATGTACAACCTACTATATTTGATTTTGTTCAAAATATATCCTGAATACTTTTAAATTGTCTAATTCATTTATCCAGAATGCATCTGATCAAAATGAATTTACACTGGTTATTTTCAATCTGATCAAATTAAATCATGAACGCCAAAACGGAAAAATCAATAAGAATAATACTTTTGCACTATGAAATATCTACCAGTAATCATAGGACTCTTACTTGCAATTCCTGTCTATTTGGTACTCAATCAGCGCATCAACGCAGAAAAGCATTTGAAACATGATTTTTCAACAGAAGTACAGCATAAAATAGCGCATTACTGGGCAGAATTTGCACCCAACAAGGCTTTAGCGATTAGTTACAGGAGTCAGGGCACGTGGAGGGGAGATACTGCTTTTGTCTTGCCCTTTGCCCAGGGTCTGGCTTATAAGTTTGAGAGCAAAAAAGATACGATCAACTTTTGTCAGCGAAAAAAAATCACCGCCAACACCTATCAAATTAGTATTTACTCTATGTTACAAGGCTCTTATAAAGCATTCATGAATGAGATGGAAGCCGCAGCCGGAAAGACAGGTTTTGATACCTTAATATTAGATTTGAGTCACTGTGGAGCCGGGTCCATGAGTGAAGCTATTAAAATTACAAACCAATTAATCTTTACAAAAGGCATTAATTTGGCTACCTTTAATTATAACAATGGTGAGGAAAATAAAATCACTTCGACTGGTGATATATTCTTTCCGGTAAGTAAAATCATCATTCACAGATCATCTGTAATGTGCCCGGAAGCTAATCTTATCACTGATATGCTGGGCGCACATGGTAGTGCGAAAATCGAAGGCACACAAGAC
>CAZGKN010000055.1:0-9985 GCA_964525915.1 uncultured Saprospiraceae bacterium
GATTTCAATGTTTTCTTGAAAATCCATGAAAATAAGAATGCAAAAAAGATACTTACTGCATAAATAGTGAAAAAAGCCAGTCCTCTTTTATTAATAAATCCTAACATATAGCCCCCGGGTATCACAAAGGTTATCAAAAGAGAGTACACAGGCAAACGTGCACTACAGCTGACTAATGGTGTAGTCATGATGGTGATTAACCGTTCCTTTGTGTTGCTGATAGTCCGTGTACTCATAATAGCCGGAATAGCACAGGCTGCACCGGAAATCAATGCTACTATACTACGCCCATTGAGCCCAAAACGTTGCATAACAAAATTACAGAGATAGATGACTCTGGGCATATAGCCAGATTCCTCTAAAATACTTATAAATAGGAATAATAGAGCAATTTGCGGTACGAAAACTATTACCCCACTTAATCCGGGCAAAATGCCTTGTGCTACTAAATCAGTCAGCCAACCAGACGGAAAAGTGCTCATCACCCAGCCGGATAAAATTGTAAACGATGTTTCTAATAACTCAATGGGTTTTTCTGCAATATTGAAGATTGACTGAAATATCATCCAAAGGATAAACACAAATATCAACAGCCCCCAGAAAGGATGCATCAGCCATTTGTCTAACTTTAGTGTCAGGCTACCAGTATCTGATTTATGTCTGAAAGCGGGGTTTTGGATAAGCGGTGAGATTGAATTAAATCGGCTCATTGTATCACTCACCTGGTAATTCAGTGTAGTCGAACTTCGCTCGTCCTGAAGCAAGGACCGAAGGTGTGATAGATAACTTTCGGAGTTCTTCTCATCTGTGAATGAACGATGACTTATTCCTTTGGCCGGATTTTCTAATACTTCCTGAATGGACGCCTTTAATTCTTTAATTCCTGAATTTTTTTTGGCACTTACAGCAATAACCGGGAGTCTTAAAAAATCTTGGAGTAGTTCTCTTTTTAAATTATAGTTTGGATCGATATCGGACATGTTCAGTGCAACTACAACAGGAATCTTCAGGTCGATTAACTGAGTAAGGAAGAGTAAATGGCGCTCTAAATGAGTAATGTCAACGATATAAACCGCTACGTCCGGATAATGTGAATCGTCAGGATGCAACAAAACATTCGTTACTATCCGTTCATCGATCGATAGTGGATGAATGCTGTATGAACCAGGGAAATCAATGATTTTGCTCTTCAGACCATTGTTTAGTATCAATTTTCCAGCTTTCTTCTCTACTGTCACTCCTGCAAAATTGCCAGTCTTCTGATTCATGCCAGTGAGAAGATTGAACAAGGAAGACTTACCACTATTTGGATTTCCGAAAATCCCTATAACCGGAGTTTTAGTCAGATTCATTCGGTGTCGGATATGGCGAAATTATAATCGAATGTGCTTCTCTGGGGCTTAAGGCAATGTGTAGTGATCCGATGTGCACAAAGATCAGGCGATCAAAATAACTCTGTGAGATTAGCTTCACCCGGGCATGTGGAAATACACCCATGCTAATCAATTTTGAAGTCATCTGATTGTTGTCCAATGCCATTATGATGGACTCTTCACCTTCTTCTAATGTGTCTAATCTTCGGATAGAATTCACCTGACAAATGTACAAATTCTATTTAATTAGATAAAATCTAAATAAGCAAATGTTATTTATTTTCGGTAATAATATCTCAATCCAATAGCGAATTGAAGTATAACCGGCCTAACTGCATTCTTGCCGAAACTAAATGTTGCATTTATCTCAGGTTCAATGGTAAAGGATTTAGTAGCAAAGAGCGAATATCCAATAGCAGTTGCAATGTTCGGAACATACTGATAGTTTAATTCTATCTGGGATCCTCCGGTAATAAACAGATTGTGTAGTGCATACCACTGTATATATGGAGTTATGTTTTCGTTCGATTCGATATGAACCTGATAGCCGGTAGATATCTTTGAATAGCCAAGATTGAGTTGGCAGTTTATCCCCAGGTCATTAAAAAAGAAATAGCCTAAGACTGGCCTGATCTGTAGATTAAGATCGATGTCCTTGTTTTTAAATTTTTCAGCATAAAAACTAAAACCTAATCCGGCTCTTAGACTTCCTGAAGGTATTGTCTGTGCTTTGAGCGAATTCATTGCTATGAATACTATCAATAATCCCACATTTTTTTTAAAAAGTATTGACATTCCTAATGTTAATTATACACACAGATTATTGAACGATAATTTAAAAATATATCAAATTATCCGGCAATTTCAATGGATACTGCTAATTTCACGCCCTAAAATAAGCGAATAATATGAGTCAGTCTCAGGATGATTTCAAGAAAATTGTGTCTTTTGCAAAAGAGTATGGTTTTATATTTCCGAGTAGTGAGTTGTACGATGGCCTTAGTGCTGTTTATGACTATGGTCCTTTAGGTGTAGAACTAAAGAATAATATTAAAAAATACTGGTGGGCCTCAATGGTTCAACTGCATGAGAATATAGTCGGTATAGATTCAGCCATATTTATGCACCCACTGATCTGGAAGGCGAGTGGGCACGTTGATGCATTTAATGATCCATTAATCGACAATAAAGACTCTAAGAAACGATTCCGTGCAGATCAATTGATCGAAGGTTACCTTGATAAACTCGAAGGTAAAGCTGAAAAAGAAATAGAGAAAGCTGCAAAACGATTCGGTGATTCTTTTGATAGAAAAGTGTATTGTGAGACGAATGAAAGAGTAAAAGGATACCTGGACGAACATTCAGCTATTACACATAGGATGGCTTCAGCTATGACGGATAATGATATGACAGCTTTAAAACAGATTATCATTGATCTGGAGATTGCTGATCCGGACACAGGAAGTCGCAATTGGACTGATGTCCGACAGTTTAATCTGATGTTCTCGACTCAATTGGGCAATATCGCAGGGGAAGAAGATAAACTGTACCTGCGACCTGAGACTGCCCAGGGAATATTTGTCAATTTTTCAAATGTACTTAAGACTTCCAGACAGAAGGTGCCTTTCGGAATCGCGCAGATAGGAAAAGCATTCCGAAATGAGATTGTCGCCCGGCAGTTCATTTTCAGGATGAGGGAATTCGAGCAGATGGAGATGCAATTTTTTGTTCCACCGGGATCTGAAATGGAGTGGTATGCGTATTGGAAGCAATTCAGATTGAAGTGGCACATTGCATTGGGTATGCCTGAAGCTAAGTACAGGTTCCATGATCATGATAATCTGGCGCACTATGCTAACGCTGCTGTAGATATTCAGTTTGATTTCCCGTTTGGATTTAAGGAGCTGGAGGGGATTCATAGTAGAACTGATTTCGATTTGAGTAGCCACCAACAGTTGTCAGGAAAGAAAATCAGTTATTTCGATCCGGAGCGCAATGAATCATATATTCCTTATGTCATTGAGACATCTATTGGCCTGGACAGAATGTTTCTGGCGATCCTGAGTGAAGGTTTGATAGAGGAAAATGTGCCTGATGCCAAAGGTGAAGATGCCACCAGAATGGTCTTTAAAGTTAATCCAGCGCTGGCTCCGGTGAAGTTTGCCGTGCTGCCGCTTGTAAAAAATAAACCAGAACTTACGGATAAGGCAAAAGAGATTTATGAGTCTCTACGATGGCAGTTTTTAGGCCAATATGATGACAAGGATGCCATCGGGCGACGATATAGAAGACAGGATGCGATCGGAACACCGCTTTGTATTACGATTGATTTTGAAACGCTGGAAGATAACGCAGTAACAGTCAGGGATCGGGATACTTTGGTACAGGAAAGGATAAGTATTGACAAACTTGCTGAAGTAATTGAAGCCCGGACAAGTATCAATCAATATTTGAAAAAACTGGTGCTCTAATCCCGGACTTAGGATTCAAATTTTCGACTGATCCAACAAAACTCATCAATAAATTGTCGTATTGGTTTTTCGAAATGGGGATCGAGTAACTGCCCAGTTTCATCAAACTTTAGATGGATCTGTGGTATCAGGAGCATTGTGGCCAATGGAATTCCAAAATGTGCAATGACCATGAGTTGCATTTGTTGTGCTCCACGCATTCCGCCAAGGCGGCCATCTGTGGCTGACACAATACCGACGGGTTTGTGATTGAGTCTGGGAAAATGATTCAATAGGTTCTTAAGTGCCGGTGTATAACTGCCATTGTATTCCGGCGAAACCATGATGAAGCTGTCTGTATTGTAAATTATATCAATCAGTTCATGAAATTCCTGTGGTGCACTGCCATCATTTTTATATACTGCTGAATCCAGGGGAATGGGATGAGATCTTACATCAATTATACAGATATTAGCTTCAGGTAAGTCTTTTTTTAGAGAATCTTCTAAATGGAGCACAGCCCGATAAGTTAAACTATTGGGGTTTTGACTGCCGGAGATAATGGTTACATTCATATTGTATCTTATTAGAATACTATTCCCATTTCTGTGAATAGAGATTTAATAGGCATTGAGTCCGCATTTTGAGACAGAAAATAATCTTTCATGCTATAGATTTTATTTTGTCCGTCCCAGAGATTAAGTTTGATATTGCGTTTTTTAGCCCAGTTTAGTAAATGTAACACCAAAGTTATTATAGCATCATTATCCTTGTTAAATTGAAGCTTTGAGATTTGAAAAGAAATCATTTGCTCAATGGCTAATCCCAGACTTGCTGCATTTTTTATTTTAATATCTAAGTCCAGAAAATCAAATTCATGATCCAGGTCTTTTAGCCTGGAATAGCTGAAGTTCTTTTGATTAAGCAGTAATTCAATTAATTCTTTATTCAATACGAAATCAAATAAATTAGTGAAGGGTACGGGCAGTGGTATCTGGTTTTCATTCATTAACTTTATTAACGCATAGTTTTTTTCATACAATGCCGAATTGAGCCCAATAATTTCTTTCAGATTATCATTAGCTAATTTTTCCAAAATTCTTTGCTTCTCATCAGTAAAGAGACTTTCAAATTTAAACTGATTATCCCCAAACATTGAATACATCTTTTGAAATAATTCCGGCAATTGATTTTCAATAAAACTCTCTTTCACACCAGTGTACCACTCCTGAAAAGAATTTGGATTTAGATTACCTTCTTTATAATAACCCAGGATGTTGAGATTGCCTGAATTGATTACAGTAAAAATAAAATTCAGTTTTTCTTTTGCAATTAGTGAATGAATGGTTGCCTGACCAGCGATTAAAGCTCGGTCACCAATACTGTATCGTTTAAATGTCGAATATTGAACCTGAAAATTGTAGAAATCTGTTTGGTCCAGCGTCCTTTCAAACAATGCAAAAATAGAAATATGCTTTGCAGCCCGGGCCAGATCAGTTTTTTCTAACTCAACTTTCCCGATGTAAAGATTTGCCGCATTTTTAATGGTGGGATAATTGCTGGGCACCTGCGAAAGTTTTTCAATAAAAATAGCTTCACCCAGCCATCCTGCTTTTGTTGCCAGATGGATAGCTCTACCGGCATACTCAAGGATTTGAACGGATTCAATTCCGCTTACTTCATCAAAAAACCAGGCACAACTTGTGTACATCAACAGGCAATGTCGCTGCATTTCGAGCATCATAAGTGCCATATCAATTTCAGAATCAGTAAGTTCTTTTTTCTGTTGTGATTTTATGAATTGTTTTATTAAATCTTCATTACGTTGGAGAATTACATGGATATATTCATCTCTAGCCACCCATGGATTTGAAAAGTATTTATCACAAACTATTGTAAATAACTCGGCCAATTCATCTCGTAGCCAATCTAAAGATGTTCTCAATGGAGCTCTGTATTTTTGGTTCCACCCTGTATGATTGGAACTATGACAACCGCAGTCACTACGCCATCTTTCGACACCGTGAATGCAGCTCCAGGAACTGTTTTCTTTAATTCTGGCTTTTTTAATGGCTGGATAAAGGGACAGATAATGGCTATAGTTGGTTATTTCGATGGATTCTTTTTCATTTTGTAAAATATCAAAACATTTAGCCAGAGCCATTTCGCCAAATCGATGGTGGTGACCATAAGTCTCTCCATCGGTCGCAATATGAATCAAGCCAGTTTGGGCTGAATCACTATTCGCAGTTGTCAAGCGATTAGCAAACAAGTTCCCATCATTCAATAGCGAATTAAATGCTACTTCCTGTGCAATTTCACCATTATAAAAAAATACAGTAATGTATTTATTGTCTCCTACCTCTACGAGATAAGGGCAAGTTGTATCAAGATTACTTTCATTTGTTTCAATCCACTGTTGTGCATTTTCATCATAGATTGCACTAATCTGTCTGGGTGCCAGAATAGTAAACTTTATTCCCTGATCAGTTAATGCCCTGAGACTAGCCGTATCTGCTGCAGTCTCCGCCAGCCACATCCCTTCAGGTTTTCTTCGAAACCTTTGTTCGAAATCGGCGATCCCCCATAGGATTTGGGTCTTTTTATCACGTTCATTTGCCAGAGGCATTATGATGTGATTATACACCTGCGCTATGGCATTCCCATGTCCATCTAATCTCTGGCAGCTCAATCTGTCCGCATCGAGTATTTTCTGATAGGTCTCTATTTGTCTATCCTGCATCCAGGAGAGTAGGGTAGGACCGAAATTGAAACTCATCAGTTCATAATTATTGCTGATGGTTTCAATCATTTTTTCATCATTCAATACTCTTGCCGCACCATTAGGCGCATAACACTCATAGTCTATCCGCTCATTCCAATCATGAAATGGTTCAGCCGATGGCTGTTTTTGAATCACGCCCAACCATGGATTCTCCCGTGGTGGCTGATAAAAATGCCCGTGAATACAGATGTACATCTAAAGGGATGTATTATTTATTTCTGCTATAATAAAAATCTAATTTTTCCTGTAAGTCTTCGGGTAATGCCGGTAAATCTTCTTTAGGAATCATCATCGTGGCGAGATTATACAAGTCGGTAAATATTCGATGCTTGATCACCGTATCAAAGAGATAATCATGCCCGCTCGATCCTCCTGTACCTATTTTCTTACCTAAGGTCCTGAGTACCATTTGTGAATGTCTGAATCTCCAGGTAGTCAGGAGCTCTTCAATATCCAGTAAGCGCTCGAGTAATGTGTTTGGAAGCCGGAGTAATGGATGTTCTTTGTACAACTTAATGAACAAAGCAGCTAAAGTCGCTTTATAACTAAATCTCAATTTACCTTCACTGACTAATTGATTATGGGTACCTTCGTCAAATATGGAATTAAAGTAAGTAGTGGTATCACCCAACATCTTGAGGCGCATTTGCTTTTCTTCATCGGATAAAAATTGGTTTTGCCTGATATTTTCCTGCTCTCTGGCAATCATTGAATCAACCGCACCATGGTAATCTTTGAGGAAATTGAATGTATTAAACTGTAAAAATGGTGTTCTTTCAAGCCATTTATTAATCTCATCCAACAAACTTCCATTTGATTCGATTTGATTCAGTTCATTAGTCTGCTCATCGGTAAAAAATATGTGATAGGGTTTATTATTGTATGTAATCCTGTTTTTAGTGGATAATCCCAGTGAAACTTCCACTTTTCTGAATTGAAAACTCTGAAATCCACTGGCTGGAAACAGATAATTCCTGAAGTCCAGGAATTCATGGGGTTTGATGGTTTCAATAACTAATATCTGCTGTACTTGTAAATGGAGGATGGTGATGATGCGATCCAGCCTGTCTATAGCCTGTCCGATATTTTTCTCATCTACGAAATCTGATTTAAACATATTGGTAATTGAGTCCAACTCATGCTGTATTTGTTTAAACCAAAGCTCGTACACCTGATGAATAATGATAAAAAGCATTTCATCATGTGCCGGTTTCCCAACTAATTCACTTCGTAACTCCTGCGCTGATAATAATTGATCCAGTTTAAGATAGTTACTGTAGTGAATCGAAGCGTATGGATCTTTTTGTTTGTCACTCATTTAATCTGAATTTCAATGTTAGATTTAGAACGAGCAAATTACATAAATTTCAGAAATAGCAAAATCAAACAGGACTTAAATATCTAAAATTAATGTTGTGTAACCATTGGTTTACACATTAAACCGGAAATGCATGATATCGCCATCTTTTACGACATATTCTTTGCCTTCGACTGACATTTTTCCGGCTTCTTTGATGGCTTGCTCAGATCCATAGTGGATATAATCATCATAAGCAATTACTTCAGCTCTGATAAATCCTTTTTCGAAATCAGTATGAATTACTCCGGCAGCCTGCGGTGCTTTAGTACCACGCGTTATAGTCCAGGCCCGAACTTCTTTTACCCCGGCGGTAAAGTAAGTAATGAGACCCAGCAACTGATATGCAGCATTTATAACTTTATTTACACCGGGTTCGGAAAGTCCGATCGCCTCTAAAAATTCTGCCCTCTCTTCTTTTGTATCTAATTGAGATATCTGCGATTCGATTTCGGCTGAAATGATTACTGCACCTGCATTTTCACTACTTGCTATCTCTTTAACTTTGTCAGAATAGGCATTTCCGTCCAATGCATCATCTTCATTTACATTGCAGACGTATAGCACTGGCTTGGCTGTGAGGAGTTGAATCTGGTCAAAAAATGCTTGATCTTCTTCTGAATCAATTGAGAATGTACGGGCATTTTGGCCGGTGCTGATATGATCTTTTACTTTTTCCAGCAGATCAACGAGTGACCTGGCTTGTTTGTCCCCTGATTTTGCAGCTTTTTGTTGTTTTTCCAGACGTTTGTCCAGCGTTTCCAGGTCTTTTAATTGAAGTTCTGTGTCGATAATTTCTTTGTCCCGCTGTGGATTCACTGAACCATCTACATGAATTACATTATCATCATCAAAACAGCGAATGACATGAATGATCGTATCTACTTCACGAATATTAGCCAGAAATTGGTTACCAAGGCCTTCACCTTTACTGGCTCCTTTTATCAAACCGGCGATATCCAGAATCTCAACGGTCGTTGGCTGGACATTCTGTGGATTCACTATCCTGGAAAGTTCATCCAATCGGATATCAGGTACGGTAATAATGCCCAGATTTGGATCTTTTGTAGCAAATGGATAATTGGCAGCCAGGGCTTTTGCAGACGTAAGTGCATTGAAAAGTGTTGACTTACCTACATTTGGTAATCCTACTATTCCACATTTGAGAGCCATATTTGCTTATTTTTGAGGCGCAAAGATAGCTTTTATTCGATATTTGATCATGAATTACCTCGGACATAGTTTCTTTTCGAAGAGTGATCCAATGCTCCTCACCGGAAATATCATTGCAGATATGGTAAAAGGGAAATTGAAAAAAGACATACCTGCTGAAATTGCTGCCGGAATGAAACTGCATTTACTCATCGACCATTTTACAGATACACATGCTGCTACCAGACAGATGTGTGATGAATTAACACCATTTTTTAAAAGGTATGCACCTGTGATGGTAGATATTTTTTTGGATTTTCATCTGGGTAGTGAATGGGAAAGAGTCAGTATAATTAGTTTTCCTCAACATGAAGATTGGGTTTATGAATCACTGAAAAGTCAAAGTGCTTTTTTACCTGAGAAAATTTCATTCAGACTCAAATCGATGATTTCTCACAGATGGCTTAATCTGTATCGTGATAAGGAAAATCTGCCTGAAGTTACGAGACGCTTATCTCTACGGTCATCTCAACCAGGAGATTTCAGCGGTGCATTGGAGATTTATAATTCAACGGAGGATAAATTCAAACCTTTATTTTATACTTTTTTTAATGATATGCGGAGGTATATTGACAGCATTTATATCGATCAGAAACCATTAGGTTAAATTATCTCAATCAATCAATCAGAAATAAATGAAGCATCATTCAATTGTATTGTCAATATCCGAATCTATTGAGCATATTTTCATCATCTCGCCAGTTTTCCCTGACTTTTACATGAAGTTCAAGATATACCGGATAATCAAGGAAAGCTTCGATATGGCCCCGGGATAAAATCCCCAATTTTTTTATCATACTGCCATTTT
>CAZGKN010000055.1:9995-16178 GCA_964525915.1 uncultured Saprospiraceae bacterium
AACTGTAGGGTATTTCTTTTGAATAAAGTTCCAGAATTCCATTTCTTATAATCTCAGAGACAAAGAATCGCTCATTCTGATCGCTGAGTTCGTCCTTAGGATAATAAACCGGACCCTCAGGTAAATGATTTAACAGATATTCTATAATTGGTTTTGTTTGTTCAGGGTCAGTTGCACTGATTAGATAGATCTGATCCCAACTAACAGGGTAGGGCCAATTTTTAATTGTATCGGCTGAGTTTTGATTAGGTAGTGTATCCTGCTTATTGATTATAAGTATTTTAGGCAAATTGGATTGATTGATGATTTTACTTATTTCAGGATTCCAGGGTTGTGGATCATTGATATCAGCTACATACAACACGATATCTGCATCTTCAAAAGTCTGATAGATATAGGCATTCATTTTCTCTTGCATCCGGTAAGATGGTTGTTCAATGATGCCCGGAGTATCAGAAAAGACAATTTGATGCATCTCATCACTATATATTCCTATAATCCTACGCCGGGTAGTTTGTGCTTTTTTATTAGTGATGCTCAGTGAGGCATTAACCAATGCATTAAGCAGCGTGGACTTACCGGCATTTGGTTTGCCCAGAATGTTCACATAGCCTGATTTATGTTTCTCCATAGTATTTATTCTTCTTCAGGTAAGAGCATAGGCCGCTCTACATATTCATTGATTTTTTCGTAAATCTCTATTGGCTCATATGACCTCCAGCGGATCGCATCCCATCTCGGTCCGTAAAAACTTATATTATACAATTGAATCTTATCCATTTCTTCCCTGACATGATTTTGTACGCCTAAAAATACGATCCAACCATTGTTGTCGGTGATATCTTCCAGCCATTCCTGATAATAATCATCCTCTCCTGAATGAAAATTGAGCACATTCTCTGTGATCAATATAAATCGGTAAATCTGCCGAGCTTGTAAATGATCAATGATCTCCCGCTTGAAAAACATGATATCATTGTATAGTGCGTCATTCCACTCACCGATGAGCTCTATGATACAGAAACCTTCTTCATAATCTACATACAATAACTTAAGGTACAATGTAGCTGAGCCAAATTCATCCCACTGAGGGTGAATGAAGAAATTATATATTTTATTGGAAAAATGAAATTCACTGTATTCCTTACCATAGAATGGCGAGTGTATATCTGTCTCTGCAGTATAATAATCCCGCCAGGCATAATATGGTTCGATGTCGTGCATATTGAATCAAAGATACGTACTAAAGTATAATTGGAACATAACACTCATTTATTCTCCTGTTTAGTAAATAGTTTTAGTAAATTTTATAAATAAAACAAATTCAATTATATACGAATAAAATTTATAAATATGTATTGTTAATCTTGTATAGCATAGCTATTCGTGGTATTATTACAAGGTAAAAAATAAACCTTTAGTCGTATGATGAATGAACCACTATCGTCTATCATGATTCAAAATCTGATTACTGTTACTCCGGACGATAAATTAAGTACTGTTAAGAATCTTTTTCGCAACAAAAGAATTCACCATATACCGGTGATCGAGAATGAACAGTTGGTGGGTCTTCTGACTACTGCGGATTTACTGTGGCTCAATAAGTCTTTTGAAGAATACGAAGCTATACACGTCCGGGATATTATGACGCGTAAACTGGCTACGCTGACTCCAAATGATAAAATCGGCTCTGCTGCGGAATTATTTTTATTGAATCGTTTTCATGCAGTACCGGTAGTCGAAAATGGAAAATTAGTCGGTATTGTCACTTCTTTTGATATTTTGAAATACGGATTCAAGAAGGAATACCCAACCCAGGTTATCGATTAATCGATCTTTCCGTTTCTTAGTTTAAATCATTTCTGACTGCATTTCAATAGGGTGCTGCTTATGCCTAAATGATCTTTCACTTCGGTTATCTCTAACCCGGCTGATGTGATACATGCTTTTACTTGCTCCAGACTATACATTTTACTATTCCCATTGGCTATGGTAGAGAAATAAAGGCTGGTCTGTTGCAGGCAAAATGCAGATACAGCCCATTTTTGGCGATCCCACAGTGTTTCTACTATATAGATTGATCCTCCGGGTGATAATGCCTTTTTTGCCTCATTTAGAATATGAACGATTTCTTCAGGAGCAAAGCAATCAATAAACTGACTCATCATAATGGCATCCGCTTTACCCGGAAATTGTACTTCAGATTCGAGCACATTGACAGCATGTAAATGGATTCTGTCCCTGAAGGGGGAATCTGAAAGGAATCCCTCTGCATTAGCTAATTGTACAGGTAGATCACAGATCGTCATCTCTACTGTCTCATCATGTTCGCAACACTTCAGGCTAAATTTACCGGTATTGCCTCCTATGTCAAAGATACGTTTTGGTTTATCTGCGAAAACAATAGGAAGAATATTGTCAAAAGACTGGTCAGAGTAAAAGTGATCAAATTCAAACCAACTTGTTTTTGCAGGCTCAGGCAAAATACTTAATCCCTGATAGATGGTTTGCCAGGGTCCTAACACATGCAATCCTTCGGGTTTTCCATTGTCCAGTGATTCTTCCAGAAAGCTCAGTGCATTGTAACAGACATCTTTAGTGAAGTCCATATTAACTCGGGTCATCTTATCATTATTCAGAAAAATACCTACTTTTGAAATAAAATATTTACCAGCTTTATAAAAACAAATTTCACCACCAAGGCCTGCTTCCAGGAGTACCAAAGCCACATATTCTTTGCAATCGCACCCTTCACAAATTTCACTGATGTTCGCACCTTCTTTTTTCTGAGCCAGGAATTGTAATATGCCTCTGTTTCGCAGTTCTATTGCTGCCTGAAATAAAATTGGCCCAAAAGCAATCCTTTGCGCTGTAGTAATTGCTTCGAGCGCGGATTCTTCCTTTGGTTCGAATGTGGCAAATTGATCTCTGTTTTTCACTTAACGCTTATTTTAATCGGCTGCAAATTTATAAATTAATGCTTACTGCATTTAAATGTTTTACAAATTCAATTTTAAGCTCAGGGGATTTACTTGCTTTGGATAAATCAGGCTGCTCACTCGTTTAGTAATTATAGTAGTAAATTTGTTTTCTTTACCGGGTAGATGCGAATAGGACTTATATTTCTGATCATTTTTTTGCATGGGTTTCTCTCAGCACAATGCAATTTTGATGTGAAAGAGCATATTTCACCTAATGCCGATTTCTATCTCTCAGGCAATGTTTTTGGAGCTCTGTCCAATGATTTGGCAGATCCAATGCAAGGGGTGTGTGAAGTTACTTTGCATTTCAAACATGAATATGTCTCTAATCTTGAGGTACAGTTAATCTCACCGGCTGGTCAGATAGTCACCCTTGTCGGATTCAGAAATTCAAATACGCTTACCAGTGGTTCAATATGGGATGTTACTTTTATTCCCTGTTCGGGTACACCTGTACCTGATCCCGGACTCCCCGGTCAATGGTCGAGTATCGCTCCCTGGAATATCGGAAACTCTTATACCGGTAGTTATCATCCCGCTGGTGGTTGTCTGGAAGATTTCAATACAGGTCCGGTAAATGGAAACTGGAAAGTTCATATAACTAACGGGATATTCTATGAAGGTGATTTTCTCGGTTTTTCTATTCGGTTTTGTGATGATAGTGGCCTTACTTGTGTGCCTTGTGAACCCGTTTCCTCACTTATGAAAGATAATTCTCTAAATTTTTGCGCAGGCGATTCGTCATTGGTTATTTTTCGACCGGATGTGATTTTTCCTGGAGGTAATCCGGATTCAGTAAACTATTACAATGATTTTGTACTCTTTCACAATAATATAATTCTGGATATTAATGACACGCTGGATTTATCACAAGTACCTTCAGGGAAATATTTTATCCAATTTGCAAATTACCTGAAGATTTTGAAAGGCAAAATGGATATGTATATCGGTCAGAATATCAATGATTTATATAATGATATTTCAAGCAATGTAATTTGTGCTCAATTGTCTGTGGATTCTTTGGAGGTTAATATTTTTCCATCTTACAATTTGCCAGTGAAAACCATCTATCTCTGTCAGGGCGATACTTTCCAACTTGCCAATGAACTATTTTTAAGTGATAGTCTCTTTGCCCGTCATTTTAATACTTCAAAAGGATGTGATAGTATCGTCAATCTAAACCTGATATTCCTCAGGCCAACAGTCTTTTTGCAGACTGATACTGTAGATTGTAAGGATTTGGTTGCAGATATAATCATTGATTCATTGCATTTGCCTGTCAATGGCCAGTTATTAGAGATTAAATGGTCTGATCAGTCAGGTAATGTTATACTGAATAAAGATACATTCAGCACCACTACCGGCGGTATGATTAATTTGCAGATTAAAGCCCTTTATCAGTCCATTGTTTGTCAATGGGATACAATGATTTTCGTGCCTAATTATTTAAATCTTCCACCTAATCCGGTGATTGACTCAGTAAATGCTTGTAGTAAAATGGCATTCAGGATATCGATCAGGCAGGATTCGTTGCATACTCAAGCGCATTGGATAGTAGATGGGGGAGAATTAAGTAACCTTAGTGATACATTGGTTTTAACCTTCAATACTGCCGGAACTCATCAGGTTTGTGTCTATACATCCAATATTTGTGGGCTTAGTGATACGATTTGCTATTCTATTAATGTCGGTAGCCAACCCGTATATTCTTTATTATACGACTCACTCACCTGTGATGGCTCATTTTCAGGGCATATTCTTGCTAGTACACCAATGCTTAATTGGAGTAACATAGGAAATACTATTATTTATAATTCTGATAACCAATCATTTAATGCAGGTATTATCTCAGGCAATTCTTCAGGTTCGGTCTTAGTCGAAGGCACGATCGATGGTTGTGATTTTATTGATACGATAAGCGTTTTTAAAACTGATAGCTTAAGAATTTCTGGGATTACAGATACTGCGATTTGTAATGCAGGATTGGTACAATTTAACCTGAGTTCCTCATTGATTCCAACAAATTTGTATTATACTGTAGGAGGTAACAGCTTTACATTGGTAATAGATTCTGTAGATAAGAAACTGAATATAGATGTGCCAGGCGATACATGGTTGACTATTGATAGCTTGACTTCCCGATATTCTGGATGTAGAGTTTTGGTAGCCGATAGTGCCTTAATCAAAGTATTGCCCACACCTACAGCGGAATTGTCGGATACCATTGAACTATGTAATGCATTGAATCCAAATGGTTTACCTCAGTATGACCCGGTAAAATTTATTACCAGTGGATTTACTTCCGGCCTGTGGAATTTTAATTCAATTCCGGGTGCTAAATGGAATGATACACTTTTGGATGTGACTAATGTACTGGCCGGGGTATATCCGGTTTATTATAAGATTGAACCATTGCTGTCAACCTGTTTACCATTTTTAGATACATTGTTCATAAAAATTATTGACTGTAAGTGTAACACACCAGCTAATATCGACACATTGTTGGTGCATGAAGGCATTTGTACTGATAGTAATACTATTTTAAGCTTAAATACATTTTTCAATCCTGATTCCGCAGGGCAATGGTCAGTATGGAATAAATCAGTAGGTAGTTTTGATAATGTAGCCAATGGGAATTGGCTTGTAGATAGAGATAGCACTATATTATTCAGGACTGATACTGACTGGGCGGGAGCTTGCCCTGACTCAGTCTTGATTAAGGCTCACATAGCGTTTACTGTTAATGCTGGCAGAGATTCAACTTTTGTCTTTTGTCAGGGTGATAATCAGGTGCTTAATCTTGCTTCATTATTTGGTAATGCTGCAGGTAAAGGGAAGTTAATCGCAGAACCTGGAGATTTTAAAGGTCTCGCAGCAGCAATTGACCCTAAATCCGGAAGTCTGGATGTGTCAAAATTAGGTGCTGGTAATTTTATCTTAAAGAATATCATTGAGACAAATGGTATTTGTCCATTTGATACTGCTTCTATTCGTGTTTTCATTAACCCATTGCCTGTTGTGACTATAAGTGGTGACCATTATTTGGAATGTAAGAGCCTTAGTGGGAAACTCATCGCTTCGACCTCAGTAGGAACTGAGATTGAATGGTACAGAAATGGAATTTTACTTCCCCAATGGACAGGAATGGCTGAAATCACAGCTATTATTGCCGGGATGTATTCAGTGACTGTAACTGATAGTA
>CAZGKN010000055.1:16188-18715 GCA_964525915.1 uncultured Saprospiraceae bacterium
CTGTGCTTCAAGTTACAGCTTCAATGTTGATACAGCATCTTCTCCTATTACTCCATTGACGATAGATTATTTTAATTCCTGTCATGATAGCTTAATACAACTGCATCTCTCTGATGTGAATGGGGGGCGTTTCCCTTATGCGTATGCTCTGAATAATCTCGACTTTCAGCCCTATCCGGTTTTTTATGGATTGTCAGCCGGCCAATACACACTCAGGATACGTGATGCCACAGGTTGTGAATCAGATACGCTGATTAATCTGAATGATACGCAAGGCTTTTTTGCACTCAGTTTGGGAGCGGATACGATTGTTGATGCTGGTTCTGAAGTTCAGATAGTGCCCACCAGATCCGGTGCATTGAATGGGTATAACTACCAGTGGTTTGTGAATGGAATTGCTGTGTCCGGGGATGAATTTTTGTTAAAATTAAATCCAGAAAGAACCACCCTGGTCAGGTATGTATATTCTGATGGTAAAGGCTGCATTTATTCTGATGAGAAATTGATAATTGTTCAACAAAACGATAATTTTTTCGTGCCAAATACATTTTCGCCAAACGGTGATGGAAAAAATGATTACTTTTACATTCCGAGTACCACCCGTATCTCCCGTATAATTCGATTTGATATCTATGATCGCTGGGGAAATCATGTTTTCGGAGCAGAGAATTATACACCTTCTGAAAATACTGGAGCCTGGGACGGAAATTTCGAAGGCAAGAAATGCAATCCTGCAGTATTTGTATATAAACTGAAATTCCTGAATAAATTAGGTAAGGAAGCAGAAAAATATGGGAGTTTCACATTGTTGAGGTAATTAATGTTCAAATAATCTCATACTGGAATGAGACTATTTTGTGGAGTTCTGTTATTTTTTACATTTCTCGGTCTTGGTGAACTAAGAGCGCAGTGTGTATCTGTATTTAATGCCCCGATCCCTGATAATAAGCTATCTCAATTCTTCATCGATGTGGAAGGGTTTACAGACAGTATCTTGGGCAAGAATGGACAAGGAGTTTGTAAGGTTAAACTTCGTTTCTCACATAATCATTTGAGTGATCTCAGAATAAGGCTTGTTTCTCCTGCAGGGCAGTCCGTCACTTTAGTCGGAGCACCGGGAGCCGGGTTTAATACCACAGGTTCATCCTGGGATGTTACTTTTGTTCGTTGTGTTGATCAGGCGGCACCGGATATTGGATTGACCCCTTTCTGGGAAAATTCAGGTAATTGGCAGAAAAATACTTCGTACACCGGAGCTTACTTTCCGCTACGGGGAAATTGCCTGGAAAACTTCAATAATGGTACGGTTAACGGTCTTTGGAACCTTCAGATACTTGATGCTGAGGCATTAGATACAGGGCTTATTGCAAGTGCATCAATAATTTTCTGTAATCCGGAAGTACAGGAATGTGTGGCTTGTTATAAAAAAGCAGGAGTCCTAAGAGATACTACTTTTACTGCATGCGAAGGAAATCCACTATTGAATATCTTGTTGCGACCTGTATTCCCTAATGGAAATAATGGTCCCGGTACAGCATATAAATATGTAGTAGGTAATAAATGGGGGAAAATTGTCGCACTGCTTGATTTCCCTGACTTGCGGAATTTTACTGAAGGTAAATATACAATTTATGGTTTTGCTTATGATTCCGGACATCCGGAAAACCTTCCACCTGTAGATTCTTCAATAAGTGTAACACAATGGGTGAATTCTTATTCGGATGGAAATCCCAAATTATGTGGAGATGTAACTTTCGGTAAAATTAGTATCAATATCTTGCCTGTAACACCGGTAAAAGTTACAACCACTTTTATTTGTACAGGAAATCCCATCCGTTTAGGCGATAGTACAATCACAACTCCCGGATTTTATACATTACGATATCCGAATCAATATGGTTGTGATAGTATCATTAATTATGATGTCAGAGGGGTAGATTTTAATGTAAATATTATTTCAGATGGGATTCTGTCCTGTACAAATCCATTGGTCAAATTGCAGATTCCGAAACTAAATTTACCACCCGAAACAAAATTTCATTGGTTTACTATCGATGGAGAAATTGTAGGGAATTCGAATGTAGATAGTGTTAATGTAGAAATACCGTCTGTATATTTCCTTGCGGTTAGTGCTTTGGGCTGTACGGATACATTGTCAATAGTTGTAAATAAAGATAACACATTACCAGATTTATCGATTCAAAATATTATTCTCGATTGTAACCAACCTGCGCAACAATTGATTGCTTTATCAGATAACCCTTTGGTGGTTTTTCAATGGACCGGACCTGGAGGTTTTAGTGCTGACATTGCCGACCCCTTGGTAAATACCCCGGGCTTATATGAGGTTACTGCTTCTTTGCCTGGCGGGTGCTCGATTTCAAAGAAAGTGGATGTGAAAGGTGATTTTAACCCACCAACGTTTAGCATTTCTGATCAAAATAAAATTTGCGAAGCAGATTCGGTCATATTAGTTATCAGCGGATATGATAGTACTACACAATTTAACTGGTTATTACCCGCTGGA
>CAZGKN010000056.1:0-18682 GCA_964525915.1 uncultured Saprospiraceae bacterium
TGCCTGAGCTCCTGAAAATGTAATAGTTTTGAATTTCTGTTGAGCAGTAATGCTTACTGATAGACTTAAAACAATCAGTGCAGTTGTTAAATAGCGGATTATTAAATGCTTTTTCATAATGTTAAATTTTAATTTTTGAATAATTAAATAGACTAAATTTTTTAAATGTTTTTTTCATAACTAAAAATTTTGGTTTAAAAATAATTTTGAAGTTTCTTAGTTTGAGCTATAGTTTATTTTGAAAAAGGCAATAATCTTAAGTGCCACATTGAAGCAACTACGTGAAAAATTCTAAAAAAGAATTATTTATTCGTTTGTAAAATTGAAATTATTGTAACTATATAACTGGTGCGATGTTTGATTTCTCCATAGTAAAGTTGTTTTCAAAGTTTATAAAAAATACTTTATAGAATAGGGTTAGGTGCTTCCTGGGATTATTGTTTGATATTACAAATATAAGGGCAAAACGCACTTAAAGCAATAGGTGAATCAATTTTGGGACAAAATTCCCATTTTTTAAATTTATGTTAACAATGGTTAAATGCTTGAAATTGTTTGTGGGATTGAGCTTTGAAGAGAAATGGTGTTCATTTAACTTTTTAAATTTTTTATTGTTAAGTGAGTACAATTTGAATGACAACTCTAGTAGCAGGGCAAAAAGCAAACTGATTTTATCAAAATAAAAAGGGCGCCCTTTCGAGCGCCCCCACGTACCAAAAAATTTAATCAAACTTTTTAGTTAGCACGTACAAACTTACTGATGAAGCTTTCTGTTTTGCCTTCATGTACATAAGTCCATTGGATGTAATAGGAACCAGAAGATAGTGATTGGATATCAATATCCTGATCGGCCACTGTCTGTCCTTTTCCTACTATATTTCCAGCAACATTGATTATGTTATAATTCATAACGCCTGTATATTCTGAGGTGATCCTGATGCTAGCGCTCGCCGGATTAGGATACACCTGAATATATTTACCACTTCTTATTTCAACCTGAGGATCACCATGAAGTTTTTCCTTTACCTGTACCAGAATGATTTCAGTATCTTCACATCCTGCGCTGGTACTGACTATACAAGAGTATAAACCGGCATTTACCTGTGTGAATTTGTAAATAATCGGATTCTGATCAGTGGTGTGGAATCCATTAGGACCTGTCCATTGGTAGAATGTTCCACCAGAGGCAGTAAGATAGAGTGTACCACCATACGGCACCGGATTTGGTGTTGCATTGACTATTGCATTTACACTTTGTACATCAATAAATACTGATGCGCTGGCAGTACATCCATAACTGTTTGATCCTGTCACTGTATATATACCCTCTAGGTATGATGGTATATTATAGATGATCGGATTTTGGAAATTAGAACTGAATCCATAAGGTCCACTCCACTTGTATGAAGTTGCACCACTAGCAAATAAATATGCTGCATCCCCTTCACAGACTTCCGGAGTCGTAGTCCAGGCAGTAACTGAAGGTAGCGGATGAACAGTAACATTGACTGAATATGAAGATGTGCACCCTCCGTATAATCCAGTAATTACGACAGTATAGATACCACTGTGTGTTGCGTTAAGATTAGATCTGGTTGGGTTTTGTGAACTAGAGCTGAATCCTGCAGGACCGGACCATTGGTAGGTTCCACCACCTGTTGCAAAAAGGTGCAAAGTGCTACCCATGCAGCTTGATTTTTCATCATACCATGCCTTACCCACTGGGGTCTCATTGACTTTAAGGTTAGATGAAATTGAAGCAGTACATCCATTAGCACTTGTTACAGTTACTGAATAAGTGCCACTATGATACAATTTGACATTTGTAATTGTTGGATTTTGTTGTGTAGATGTAAAACCATTAGGTCCGCTCCACTTATAACTAGCACCTCCGGAAGCACTAAACTGAACAGTATTGCCAGTACAAGCAGGGTTAGGACTAATACTGATAGTTGGTACTGGTGAAGGTTTAACAGAAGCTGTTACACTTGCTGTAGATGTACAACCCTCACTGCTCGTAACTGTAACTTTATAAACACCAGCCATATTTGGTGACATGTAGCGTCCAAAAGATGCTTTATTGAATGTAAATCCATTCGGCCCACTCCAATGATAACCTATACCGCCTGTTGCAGAGAACCACATTAACTCACCAGCACAGACTGGATTTGGAGTTGCAGAAGCTGTTGCATGAGGCAAAGGATTAACAATTACTGTAGCTGTTACAGGATCACCAGGGCAACCATTTGCCCAAGGAGTTATAGTGAAAGTTACAGTGACAGGAGCACCTGTATTATTGGTCAGTGTGCCTGAGATGTTTCCGCTACCTGAGTTTGCTATACCGGTTATTGAAGGCATATCTCTGGTCCAAATATATGTCGTTCCACTGACATTGCCACTCATTATTATTGGTGTTATTGCACTACCTGAACAAATCTTTTGATTCGGCGGTGTAGCTGTTACATCAGGTGTTGGGTATACAGTAACTGTTGCAGTAAATGGTACACCCACACAACCATTGGCTGATGGAGTGATAGTGAAAGTAACCACCTGGATTGTAAAAGTATTATTCGTTAATGATCCACTTATTATACTTCCACTTCCACTGGCTGACATACCGGTCACATTGACTGTATTGTTGCGGGTCCAACTATATATAGTTCCACTAACATTACTTGTCAGTACAATATTTTGAATTGTACTTTCTGAGCAGATTGATTGAGTACTTGGTGAAGCTGTAGCAACAGGCTTAGGATTAACAGTAACAATAGCACTAATTGGTGTGCCAGAACAGCCATCCGCCATCGGTATAATGGTGAATGTGGTGATCTGAATAGTATTAGTATTATTATTTAGCGTACCACTAATGTCACCACTACCAGCATTGGCGATACCTGTTACATTACTTGTATTATCACGAGTCCAGTTAAATGTAGTACCACTAACATTTCCACTGAGTACAATTGTTTGGATTGCATTTCCTGAGCAAATAGTTTGTGCAGCAGGGTTTGCACTAGCATCTGGTTTTGGTTTTACATTTACTGTTGAAGTAAATGGAGTGCCATCGCAACCATTCAGAGTAGGAGTGATGGTGAAAGTGGTAGATTGAAGTATAAAAGTATTATTAATCAGCGCTCCTCCAATATCGCCACTACCTGAAGCTGCAATGCCAGTTAGGTTAGCAGTATTATCACGGGTCCAATTAAAGACTGTTCCGTTTATACTACCACTCAATGATATCGTCTGGATAACGTCACCGGAACAGACTGTCTGAGAGTCAATGCTCGCATTACCATCCGGGATTGGTTTTACCGTAACTGATGCAAAGACAGGAGTACCATCACAACCATCAGCTGTAGGCGTAATAGTAAATGTAGTAGTCTGATTTATACTGGTTGTGTTAGTCAGTATTCCACTGATATCACCACTACCTGAACTAGCTATTCCGGTTACGTCAACAGTATTGTCCCGTGTCCAGTTGAAAGTAGTACCGTTAACATTTCCACTCAATACTATTGTTTGTATTGCAGTGCCTGAGCAAATAGCTTGAGAAACCGGAGTCGCGTTTGCATCCGGGCTAGGTTTTACGTCAACTGTTGAAGTAAATGGTGTGCCCTCACATCCATTTAGTGAAGGTGTAATAGTGAAAGTAGTAGATTGGATTGTAAATGTATTATTTGTTAATGCACCACTAATGTCACCACTACCTGAAGCTGCTATGCCAGTTAAGTTTACCGAGTTATCCCGAGTCCAGTTAAAAATAGTACCACTCAGACTGCCACTAAATACTATAGCCTGAATAGAATCATCTGAGCAGACAATTTGCGTATCTATACTGGCACTTCCATCAGGGATAGGTCCTACTGTCACAGTTACATAAATTGGTGAGCCTGTACAACCGTCAGCAGAAGGTATGATTGTAAATATAGTTGACTGTGTAGAATCTGTATTATTTGTAATAGTACCACTGATGTCTCCGCTGCCTGAAGCTGCTATTCCTGTTAGATTTGATGTATTATCCCGGGTCCAGTCAAATGAAGTTCCACTAACATTCCCAGTGATTGTGATTGTTTGTATTGCATTTCCAGAGCATACAAATTGTGAATCTGAGCTTGCTGTTGCATCTGGTGTTGGTTTGACATAAACAATAGAAGTGACAGGTATGCCATCACAGCCATTGAGTGAAGGTGTAACAGTAAATGTCGTAGCCTGAAGTGTATAAGTGGTATTTGTTAATGCACCACTGATATCACCACTACCTGAAGTCGGTATTCCAGTCAGATTTGAAGTATTATCCCGGGTCCAATTAAATGTTGTACCACTTAGACTGCCACTAAGTAGAATCGGTATGATACTATCATTTGAACAAACTGTCTGTGAGTCGATGCTAACATTTGCATCAGGTGTAGGCTTTATTGTAACTACCGCTATAATCGGTGTGCCAGAGCAGCCATTTGCAGAAGGAATAATGGTAAATACAGTAGTTTGAGTTGAATCTGTATTATTTGTCAGAGTACCACTGATATCTCCGCTTCCTGTATCAGCTATTCCTGTTAGATTAATAGTATTATCCCGACTCCAGTCAAACGAAGTACCACTCACATTACCACTAATGACTATATTTTGGATTGGCGTACCGGAACAAACAGTCTGAGAGTCCGGGCTAGCGGTAGCATCAGGAGTAGGATTAACTGTAACAGATGCTGTGAAAGTGGCACCATCACAACCATTTGAATTTGGTGTGATCGTGAAAATCACATCTATTGGTGCATAGGTGGTATTCGTCAGTGATCCGCTGATAATACTATCTGAACCACTATAAGGAATACCAGTAACGTATGCTGTGTCACTACGTACCCAGGAATATGTAGTCCCTGGTATATTGCTGCTTAGTATTAGATCCTGAATTGTATCACCAGAGCAAATGCTTTGTGTGCCAGGACTAGCATTTCCTATTGGTAGTGGCAGTATATCAGCTATTGCAGTATCGGTAAAAGTTACTGCACATTCTGTAAATACTACTGAAACTACTACAGTATCGTTATCAGCCAGTGAACTTGTTGTATACGTAGAATCGCTGCCAGATTGCACCTGTAAGCCATTAACATACCAGGTGAATGCCGGATTAGTTCCTTGTTGGTAAGTAGCAGTCAGGGTTACTGTTTGACTATCCCATGCGATTAAAGGATCTGGGATAAGGGCCAATTGGGGTAGAAAGTTTGAGGATTGGAATTCATAAGCACCCATATCTACCGTTTCACTATTGTATATTCGTGGATTACCGGGTAAATCTAATGTGTCAGAGACATACGAATTATTTCCGGCATCCTTACATGGTGAACAGAGTGTCAGTGAGATCCCATCATCTGCGGTTCCTAGTGAATCATCTGCACCATCAGGATCAACAGCATTTAAAAAAAGAGGATCGGTAGTACCTGGAATGTTACCACTGGAGTTTGAGTTCAGACCCTGTACCAGGCTGTATTCAATGACAGGATTGCTGCTATTATTAAAAATACCTGAAGAATTGTTATAGATAATTGAATTATGGATTGTAGGATAACTATTATTATTGGCCATAGCTCCTCCGTCAGCACCTGCAGTATTTCCATAAAATAATGAGTTTGTAATCGAAGGATAGTTATAATATGTATTGTATAACCCTCCACCTCGTACACTAGCACTGTTTTCAACAAAAATACAATTGGAGAAATTAGGTGATGCAAAATTTGAAGAGAATACACCTCCACCCAATGGAGCTGAATTTTGTTAAAAAATGCATTTTTTATACAATTCTGAAGGATAACTTTCAAAAACACCCCCATTTTGAATTGTTTCTTAATTTTATGTAATTGTTTTATTATTTAATCTTGAAGTATTGTATGAATGAAACATGCCTGCCCCATAGGTAGCAGTGTTTTCTGTAAAATTACAATTTGTAATAGAGGCAGGGCAACCGATATAGATCCCGCCACCATATGTAGCATTATTCGAACTAAATGTGCAGTTAATATAATTTGTAGTATCATTTGTCCATGAGTATATCCAAGTTCCCCCGCCGTTTTCCGCAGAATTTTCTAAGAAACTACAACTTGTAATGTCTCCTGTCAAATTTTGACCATGCATTCCTCCTCCATAAGAAACTGAAAAATTTTGCGATAAAATACAAGATGACATATTGATTTGTGAATTAACGCCAAATAAACCACCACCACCGAAAAATCCATTATTCTTTTCAAAAGTACAGCTATCCAAAGAGATTTGTGAATTATTGCAATAAAAGCCACCACCATCTGTATTTGCATTATTTTCAGTAAATAAACAAGTGGTATAATTTGATGTAGAATTATCATTATATACACCACCACCATTTGAATTTGCGTTATTTTCAGTAAATAAACAATTGGTATAATTTGATGTAGCATTATCATTATATACACCACCGCCTGAATTTGATGAGTTCTTATCAAAAGTACAGCTATCCAAAGAGACTTGTGAAATATAGCAATAAATTCCACCGCCCCGGTTAGTAGCAGTATTCTCGGTAAATATACAATCACTTAATATATCTTGTGAATTATTGTAAGAAATTCCACCGCCTTGGTTAGAAGAAGAATTATCAGTGAATGTGCAGCCACTTATTGTATCCTGCGAATTATTGCTAAAAATTCCACCTCCCTGGTTGTTAGCAGTATTCTCAGTAAAAGAACAGTCGGACAGATTAGGGCTGGATAAACTAATACACATTCCACCACCCAGGTTGTTAGCATGATTCTGATAAAATAAGCAGTTCGTAAGTGTTGAAGCAGAAAAAAGCTCATCAAGCAAACCACCACCATAGTTGGTTGAATTGTATCTGAATATGCAATTGCTTAGGTTCGGTTTTGAACTAAAAATATTATACATGCCACCGCCATTGAATGTCGTGGTATCTTTTTCGAAAATGCAGTTATCCAATACAGGAGAGGAAGTATTGTTGTACATGCCGCCTCCATTGTCAGCTGAATTATCAGTAAAATTGCAATTGGCTATCATAGGAGAAACTACCGAGTTGTACATTCCGCCACCTGCAGACGCTGAACCTCCTGTAATAGTAAAACCATCCAACACTGCGGCAATAGTCAATCCATTTGCATTATTGTTAATAACATGACTTCCATTACCTAAAAGAATTGTTACATTGGAAGCCCAGTCACGCTGACTTTGTGAGGTTTCTGTACCAATGAATCCTCCATAAATCTGCACGCCTTCTTTCATAATAAATGAATTTCCTGGTGCAGGCTGATACGTATCTGCCACAACCCAGATCGTGTCTCCGGCCGAGCAGTAATTTATAACAACCTGTAGGTCATTTCCTGCGTCTGCCCAGGAAGTGTAAGGAGCTGTATTAGAGCCTGTCACACTTACATATCTGACAGTTGCAAGTAAATCTGAGTTAAAGTTTAACCCAAATAACAGTAAAATTATTAGAATATAATTTTGCGTTATTTTATGTAAAAGGGTTTTAAAGCACAATTGTGTGATACGCTTGTTTTTCATTGTAAATAATTTAGTAAATGTATAAAATATATTAAGTCTTAAATATTTGGATATAATGAGGTTATAATTATATTATTTATTAGCAAAAGCTTTGCCTGGTAGCATGAGATTCAACTCGAACTACAAATAATTGAGTGATTTATTTATGTTTAAATATCTAGTATTTTGCCCGTATTAATTTGAAGGCAAAAGTGCTTGAGTTTATGAGCTAAACATCAGTAATGTAAGCCGGGATATTTAACAAGGCAGTGATTTTGTCACTTATTGCGGGAGTGGAAGTCTCTTTTTTCAAAGGCATTCTTGCTGATATTAGTCTGCGGAGATGAATAGGAGATAAGAGAAAAATAGATAATTTAGGAATTGTTTTAATGAAATTTTCCATGTTAAAAAAATTGGTTGATGAATAATGCTTAATGTAGTTTCTTTTAATTATGCCCTTAGTTTATTAATATATCTTTACAGGATGCATTTTTGCATCAATTGTTGTTATTTTTGATAAAATTCTCAACTCTTACAGAGTTTGAAGTACCAGGGAGGTCAGTGCGTAATTAAATAGTATAAAATACTATTATTATGTCTTTTAAAGGGAGTAGTAATTTGAAAAATTCTATTATTAATCTGAGGTATGTGATTAATATTTACAAATATAAGGGCAAAGCAAGCTGAAAACAACAGGTGAATCAATTTTGGGACAAAATTACCATTTTTTAAATTTATGTTAACAATGGTTAAATGCTTGAAATTGTTTGTGAGATTGAGTTTTGAATAGAAATGGAGTTCATTTAACTTTTTAATTTTATTTTTGTTAAGTGAGTAAAATTTGAATGACGACTCTAGTAGCAGGGCAAAAAGCCCCGAAATTTACCGGTATTGATCAGGATGGCAAGAAAGTTTCACTCAGTGATTTCAGTGGGCAGAAAGTGATACTTTATTTCTATCCGGCTGATTTGACACCTACCTGTACTGTTGAGGCTTGTAATCTCAGGGATAACCACGAAATTTTACAGAAAGAAGGTTATACAGTAATTGGTGTCAGTCCGGATGATCCGGCTAAGCACCGGAAGTTCATTGAGCGACACAATCTGCCATTTATACTGATCGCAGATGAAGATCATATTATCGCAAAGAAATATGGAGTGTGGGGACCGAAGAAAATGTTTGGTAAAGCGTATGATGGTATATTGCGCACGACTTTTGTAATCGATGAGAAAGGCGTACTCACTGACGTCATTACGAAGGTCAAATCAAAAGAACATGCAGATCAGATTTTAAACTAATTGCCCTATTTTTGTTCTCTTAATTTATGATACCAGTTAAATCTAGTAAAATTTGGCATTAATAAAATCAATTTCCGGAGTAAGAGGCACGATAGGTGGTAAACCCGAAGCCAATTTAACTCCATTAGATGTAGTTGAGATGACGGCAGCTTATGGATCATTAATATTGCAAAACAAAGCTTCTGCCGGTGCTAAGATTGTGATAGGCAGAGACGCAAGAATTTCTGGTGAGATGGTATCGTCGCTCTGTATTCAGACATTACGATCTATGGGGCTGGATGTTATGGATACTGGATTATCTACTACTCCTACCGTAGAAATGGCTGTTGTCAGAACACAGGCTGATGGTGGAATCATTGTTACAGCCAGCCATAACCCGAAAGAATGGAATGCACTTAAGTTTCTGAATAAAGATGGAGAATTCATATCAGCATTGGATGGTGCTGAAATTATTGAGATTGCCAAGAATAAGTCATTCCATTTTGCACCGGTGAATTCACTCGGTAGGTTTGAATACCTCGAAGGAACTATTGAAGCACATATTAATGATATTCTGCGATTACCTCTGGTACGGCCGGAAACTATCCGGGAGGCCCGTTATAAAATAGTGGTAGATTGTATAAACTCAACCGGCGCAATTTCTATCGTTCCGTTATTGGAAAAATTAGGTTGCACAGTCGTTGTTCTCAATCATGAAATGACCGGTGACTTTGCACATAACCCGGAACCTTTGCCCGCACATTTGACTGCGCTTTGTGAAAAAGTGACTGCCAGTAATGCTGATCTGGGAATTGCGGTGGATCCGGATGTTGATCGCTTATCGTTTATTTGCCCGGACGGCACCTTATTGGGTGAGGAGAATACCTTAGTAGCTATCGCAAAATATGTATTGCAACACACACCCGGAGCTACCGTTTCCAATCTTTCCTCTACCAGGGGATTACGGGACGTAACGCAGGGATATGGACAGAATTATTATTCCGCTGCTGTCGGAGAAGTTAATGTGGTCAGCAAGATGAAGGAAGTGAATGCGGTCATCGGTGGTGAGGGCAATGGCGGTGTCATTTATCCAGCACTGCATTATGGTCGGGATGCACTGGTAGGTGTAGCGCTGATGCTCAGCTATATGGCGCTGGAAAATCTGGATTTGAATCAGATAAAAGCCGAATTACCCGAATATCATAGTAGCAAGAATAAGATTGTGTTGGAACCTCATTGGGATATCAGGAAAACTATCAATGAGTTGATAGCGCAGTATAAAGATGAGGAAGTGAACACTGAAGACGGATTGAAGATTGATTTTGCTGACGGATGGGTACAACTCAGGCAATCCAATACTGAACCTATCATCCGGGTCTATAGTGAAGCAAAGACTATGGCAAGAGCAGACAGTATTGCACAAGGAATTATTAAGGAATTTAAACAAAAAGTCAATGGCAACTCAACGGATCTACCTGGATAACGCGGCGACAACGCCACTGGATAAAGAGGTAATCAGTGTGATGACCGGAAGTATGGAGACACTCTTTGGAAATCCATCATCTATACATCACGAAGGCAGACAGAGTAAGACACTGGTAGAAAGGGCCCGCAAGACGGTGGCAGGGATATTTCACGTATCTCCCGGCGAGATTTATTTTACTTCAGGTGGGACAGAGTCAAATAATACGGCAATAAAAGGTTCGGTGAAATACTTAGGTGTCAGGCGAATTATTACCTCCAGACTTGAACATCATTGTGTATCCCATTCGATAGCCAGCCTGGATCCGGTATATGGTGTCCAGTGTATATATCTGGACAATGATGCTGATGGCCATATAGATCAGGAGCAATTAAAATCTTTATTAGCCGCATCAGATAAGCCTACATTAGTGACACTTATGCACGCCAATAATGAAATTGGAACAGTGTTGGATATCAGGGCAGTTGGTGAGCTTTGTAAAGAATATGGTGCATATTTTCATTCTGACACAGTGCAGACTGTAGGGCATTTACCAATCGATTTAAGCAATACATATATTCATTTCATCTCCGGGTCAGCACATAAGATTCATGGCCCTAAAGGTGCGGGTATGCTCTATATCAATAATGAAATAATGATAAAAGCATTCATAGATGGAGGCTCTCAGGAGCGAAATATGCGTGGTGGTACTGAGAATGTATATGGAATAGCAGGTTTTGCGACTGCTCTCGAACTGGCGTCCCGGCACATGGAAGAGAGATCGACGTATATTCGTAGCCTGAAAAATCATTTTATCAATAGCCTGAAAAAAGCAATACCCGACGTAGAATTTAATGGGGACATCAGCGATACCTCTCTTTATACAGTCCTCAATGTCTCATTTCCACCCAATGAAAGGAATGATATGTTGCTTATGAATCTGGATATTTATGGTATTTCAGCTTCAGGTGGCAGCGCATGTTCATCTGGTTCGGAAGAACGGAGTGAAGTGATCATGGCACTCTGTAAGGATTCTGCTCGTAAGCCTGTCCGATTTTCATTCTCACATTTCAATACAATGGAAGAGGTAGATAAAGTGATCGGAATATTGAAAGATATTTATTCCTGATTTATTACTTATTTAACAGTAGAAGACCTGAATTGATTTTATTCCTGTTAAATTTCAATTCACCAATTTGAAAATGCACGATTGAAAATATCTTCTGCGATCTGATCGAAAATCTCATTGGACAGGCTCTCCCGGATATCGAGGAAATTGGTTGTATTGTCGAAATCCTTAAAAAAGGTGAAGTTATTGTTCCAGTTGTTTTTATTATTCTTGTTGTCAATGTAATTTATGCTAACAGTTATCTCCAGCCTGTTTGCTGAGGGTAGTTGATTATTCTGTGGTGCCACAGGAGTGACCCTGTATCCTGAAATTCTGCCTTTAAACTCAATGTCAGGATCAGTATCCGTATATTTCAGGCGTGATTCACTGCGGATTTTATTTCTAAGCTTTTCACTCATTTCTATGGGTAAATTAGCGGGTGCATCATACGATTCTATCGTAAAATTCTCAACATAAAACGTCGATATATCCTGCGGAATAGAAGTGCCTCGAAATGAGTAACAATTGCTAAATAAAAGACTTATTATGGCAATTATGAATATTAATTGCGGCTTATTTTGCATTTTATTTCTTAAGTTTACTGATAAATTCTCTTGCTGGAAGCGCATTAAGTACAAAGTCTGTAGTTAACCCGCCTGCACGTCCTGCGATCACACCGTATTTTACATCCCCCATGCCCTGTGTACTATGTGCATCTGGATTGATGGGAATCATGATTCCTTTATCCATTGCTTGCCGGATCAGTGTAAAGTCAAGGTCGAGACGTCGTGGGTTAGCATTGAGTTCGATCGCAACTTTGTTTGCTTTACATGCATCAAATATTTTTTCCCAGTTCAATGGATAACCTTTGCGCTGAAGCAATAATCGACCAGTACTATGTCCCAAAATATTTGTCGCGGGATGTTCGATAGCTTTTATCAGGCGGGTGGTTGCTTTATTTTCATCCATATTCAGCACACTGTGAACGCTGGCAATAATAACATCGAAATTATGCAGAAAATCATTATCATAATCAAGACTTCCATCTGAGAGAATATCAGACTCGATACCCTGATAGATGACAATATCGCTCACCGATGCTCTAATTTCGTCTATTTCCCTTTTTTGTTGCAATACGCGTTCTTCGCTCAAGCCACCCGCATAACCAGCAGATTTACTATGATCGGTAATGACTATGTATTCATACTTAAGATTTCTGGCTTGATCTATCATTTCCTGCAGACTATTTACACCATCAGAATAATTGGTGTGACAGTGTACGAGGCCTTTGATATCTGCATTTTTTACCAGACGATCCACGTTATAATTCCGGGCATTGATATCCCATCTTAATTCAGGGATAATTGGTGAGATTCCCAGAGAATGAAAATAATCATCCTCATTTGTGCCAGTAATATTGTTTTCACTTATTGATAAATGTTCTCTTACTATAGGAGTAAAAGATTCAACAAATGCTGTTTTAGACGCATTTTGAGTAGATTTGCTAAATCGCACGGATAGTTCATCCCTGAATACACCGGCTATACTTTCATCAGAGTGCTCAGTAATTTTCAGGTCGTAAAGTACCGGTGGCCAATAGGCTGAGTCAATAATCCAGTGTGCTTCAGAAATAATTTGGTTTTTTCGAAGCGCTTCACCGGTAAGAAATGCATGTGGCAATGATTGTGAAATAATTTCCAGATATTTTTCAGCTTCACTGTAAAGTAATTTACCTTTTGATTCTTTGAATAACAATGCTTTTTCGAGAATCTCCTGTTGTGTTTTCTCACCAAAGCCTTTGGCCCTGGCCAGATTCCCGGATTCACATTCATTTATTAGTTGGTCAATGTCTGTGATGTTCAGTGTCTTCCATAAGGTAAGTACGCGCTTTGGACCCATTCCTTTCACCTGTAACAAATCCCGGATGCCTTCCGGTGTTAAATCAACCAGCTTTTCAAATGACGGAACTGGTTTATTCTCTCTGAGATCCATGATGAAGGCAGCCACTGATTTGCCTATTCCGGGTACCAGTGTCAGATCCTCTTTACTTTTAGAGAGTAACTCTTCATTAAGTTTTTTTGCTGAACTATATGCATTCTGAAATGAGCGTACTTTAAATGGGTTTTCATTGTGGAGTTCCATCAGATCTCCATACAATTTTACAGCTTTGATTATTTGGTTTGCGTCCAAGGCATTATTTTTTCTCTAATAGCAAAAGTATTCGAATATTAGTAAATAGCAAAATGAGGTCGGTTTCCATTTTTTGAAAAGACAATGTCCTATTATTTCGATTCTATTCACATGATCTATTCTTGTTAAAAATTATAATGAAATGCTAATAACTGTTTTACCCTATCATTTACAAGAGGTGAATAGCTAACTTTGCATAATAAATTCGAAATATGCGCCAATTATTGCTTTTGTGTGTTTGTTTTTTAGCCTTTTGTCAATGCAAACCAGCAGATCAATCGACAGATCAAGTTTCTGATTCCAATGTTGACAAAGTGAATCTTACTGATTACGATCTTACACCTATCCCGGGTACGAATATGCAAATGGCTGCAAAATTAGATAATGACAGTAGAGTACTCGAACAAGGGATGATCGAGGATGGTGTGAAGACAGGAACCTGGGCTACCTTTTTTCCGAATAATGGAAAGATAATGGAAATTAAGAATTATGCTGCCGGCAAACTAAATGGTCTGCACATATTACTCAATAATGCAGGCAGGGTAGATATGTATGAGTCGTATGTGGATAATCAGCTTTATGGCAAGAGAATGACATTTAAACTCGGTACGCCGGTAGAAGAGATGAGCTACAAGAATGGTAAGTTGGATGGGATGTTCAGAGGGTTCAGCCCGATGGGTAAGCTCCAGCGGCTTGGTTATTATGTAAATGGTGTGCAAGATGGGCCTTATAAAGTATGGAATGATTCAGGGCAGGTCATTGTGGATGTAATGTATAAAAATGGTCAACAGGTGAAATAGTAGTTTCACTGACTTTAAAGATTAACCATATTCAGGAATTAAGCCTGGTTGCTTTGTTATAGGTTTTTGCTTAAATACTCTGATTTTTATCTCCGATAATACTGGATTCTTGTGGGTCGAAATACGTACCTTTGCGCTTCGATTTAAACGAATATGGCAGACAACAAGATAATATTTACAATGACCGGTGTAAGCAAGGTCATTCCCCCAAATAAGACAATACTAAATAATATCTATCTCTCCTTTTTTTATGGGGCGAAGATCGGTGTACTGGGCTTAAATGGAGCTGGAAAATCCACTTTATTGAAGATTATTGCCGGTATTGACCCGAATTATAATGGCAATATCGTATTTGATAAGAATTATAAAATCGGTTATCTGGAACAAGAACCGAATTTAGATGAAAATAAACGGGTAATCGATGTCATCAAGGAAGGTGTCCAGCCAATTGTCGATTTGTTGGCAGAGTATGAAGCCGTGAATGCAAAATTTGCAGAAGAGATGAGCGATGATGAAATGAATGCGCTCATAGAAAAACAAGGTGAACTGACAGAGAAAATTGAGCAGAAAGATGCCTGGAATCTGGAGTATAAGCTCGAAATGGCTATGGATGCCTTACGTGTCCCAGAGCCTGATGCACTTATTAAAGTTTTATCCGGTGGTGAGCGCAGGAGGGTTGCATTATGTCGATTGTTGCTCAGCGAGCCGGATATTTTACTCTTAGATGAACCGACTAACCACCTGGATGCTGAATCAGTAGATTGGTTGGAGCAATATCTGCACAATTTCCCGGGTACAGTAATCGCAGTCACCCACGACAGGTATTTCCTGGATAACGTGGCCGGATGGATACTTGAACTGGATCGGGGAGAGGGAATCCCTTGGGAAGGGAATTATTCCAGTTGGTTGGAACAAAAAACCAACCGTCTGGCACAGGAAGAAAAATCTGAATCAAAGCGAAAAAAAGCACTGCAACGGGAATTGGAATGGGTGCGTATGGCCCCGAAGGCCCGTCATGCCAAGAGCAAGGCACGTCTGAGTGCATACGAAAAATTGGCTGAAGAGACTGGTGCTGAAAAAGAAGCAAAACTGGAACTATTTATCCCTCCCGGGCCGAGGTTGGGTGATCTTGTTATTGAGCTTAAAAATGTAAGCAAATCTTTTGGAGACCGGAAGCTTATTGATAATTTTAGTGTTAATATCCCACGAAATGCTGTAGTAGGCATCATAGGGCCTAATGGTGTCGGAAAATCTACACTCTTCAGGATGATTACCGGATATGAGAAACCAGATAATGGTGAAATCATAGTAGGTGACACGGTGCAGATTTCGTATGTCGATCAGTCTCACTCTGACCTTACACCCGAAAAATCTGTTTATGATGTGATCTCAGGAGGTCTGGATAATGTCCTGGTAAATGGAAATACAGTAAATACCAGAGCTTATATCAGTAAGTTTAATTTTAGTGGTACAGATCAAAGTAAAAAAATAGGTGTATTGTCAGGTGGTGAGCGAAACAGACTGCATCTGGCTATGGCGCTGAAAGAAGGGGGCAATGTCATTTTACTGGATGAACCGACAAATGATATCGATGTGAATACACTTCGTGCGCTGGAGGAGGCGATTGAGAATTTTGCCGGATGTGTACTGGTTATATCGCACGACCGCTGGTTTATTGACCGCTTAGCCACACATATTATCTCGTATGAAGATGATGGCATTTATTACTTCGAGGGCAATTATACTGACTATGAAGAAAGTAAGAAATTGCGGGGGGGCGATAAGAAAAAGACCCGGTTTAAGAATCTTTTGAGTATCAATTAATAGGTGATGGCGAAAAAGACATTATTAGTATTGGCAGCTGGTATGGGAAGCCGCTATGGAGGATTGAAGCAAATCGATGGATTGGGTCCACATGGTGAGACTATTATAGACTATTCCGCTTATGATGCGATCAAGGCCGGATTTGATAAACTGGTTTTTGTGATCAGACCGCATTTTCAAAAGGAATTTGAAGAGAAAGTCAGTAATAAGTATAAGAATCTGGCAGAAGTTGTTTTAGTCCACCAGGAGTCAGATACACCAATAAACGGACTTTCTGAAATCACTCCACGAGAGAAACCCTGGGGTACCGGTCACGCAGTACTTGTGTGTGCTGATGCAATCCGGGAGCCCTTTGCAGTAATAAATGCTGATGATTATTATGGACAGGAGGCATTTCAACAGATGGCATACTTTCTGGATAATGAAATTGAACCGTCTGTAAATAGTTTAGTAGGATATAAATTGGCCAATACCTTGTCTGAAAATGGCCATGTTTCCCGTGGTGTGTGCGTCGTTAATCACCGAAATGAATTAGAGACAGTCACAGAGCGAACGAAGATTGGCAGAGATGAAGATGCTAAGATCAGATATCAGGAAGGAGATACGAAATATGAAGTTCCGGAAGACTCTTATGTCTCGATGAATTTCTGGGGTTTTCATCCGGCAATATTTGAAAAGTTCAGGCAGGGATTTGTTGAGTTTTATCTGAGTAATCCCACAGAAAAGCAAGAGTTTTTTATTCCCTTGCCCGTGGATGAACTGATAAAAAGTAACCAATCAAAATTTATTGTATTACCTACAGACAGTAAATGGATAGGTGTTACTTATAAGGAAGATAAAGAACCCACGATGAAGAGCCTGAAAGCATTACATGACCAGGGAGTATATCCGGGTAAGTTATTTTGATCTCATTTTATTGATGAAATAATTGAATCAAATCCATTCGTACATTTTTCCCAGAAACGCATTTAGTTCAAACCAATTTCGATTGTAGATGGATTGGTCATATGATCAAAAAGAAAGGTGTTTTTTATACTGAATGCAACGTAAAATATATTTATAAATAATCCTTACTATGTGTAGTATTTTAGGAATTTTTGATTTAAAACAAAGCAGTGAAGAACTACGACCTGTTGCCTTGCAAATGTCACGAAAGCAAAGGCATCGGGGTCCAGATTGGTCAGGAATTCATGTGACAGCAAATTCCATTTTGGTGCATGAGCGATTATCTATCGTAGATCCGGCATCCGGAAAACAACCACTCTATAATAATGATGGTACTATAGCTTTAGCAGTCAATGGAGAAATCTACAATCACAAATTGCTTGAAAAGCAACTCAGTAAACCTTATTCATTTCAGACTGCATCTGATTGTGAAGTCATATTAGCCTTATATCAGGAAAAAGGAGTTAATTTTCTAAATGAGTTGAATGGAATATTTGCATTTGCTTTGTATGACAGTAGAGACGATTCCTACCTGATTGGTCGCGATCACATGGGTATTATACCATTATACATGGGATGGGACGAGCGGGGAAATTTCTATGTAGCTTCAGAGATGAAAGCATTGTCAGGAATTTGTACTCAAATCAAAGTCTTTCCTCCGGGGCATTATTTACATTCAAAGCAAGGAGAGTTAGTTCAGTGGTATCAACCTGTCTGGACTAATTATGACAGTGTAAAAGACAATAAAAGCGATACAGCTAATTTACGAGCAGTATTGGAAGCTGCTGTTCATCGCCAGTTGATGTCTGATGTACCTTACGGAGTATTATTGTCCGGTGGGCTTGACTCCAGCATTATTTCAGCCATAGCAAAGAAGTATGCAGCAAAACGAATTGAGACGGGCGATGAAAATGATGCCTGGTGGCCACAATTACATTCATTTGCAGTTGGGCTGAAAGATTCACCGGATCTGGCCGCTGCACGTAAAGTTGCTGATTTTATTGGTACAGTGCATCACGAGATCAATTTTACGATTCAGGAAGGATTGGATGCGCTTAGTGACGTGATTTACCATACTGAGACTTATGATGTGACGACGATTCGGGCATCTACACCAATGTATTTATTAGCCCGGGTGATAAAATCAATGGGAATTAAAATGGTACTCTCTGGTGAAGGGTCAGACGAACTCTTTGGTGGTTACCTCTATTTCCATAAAGCACCTGACGCCAGAGCTTTTCATGAAGAAACCGTACGTAAGCTCTCAAAGTTGCATCTGTATGATTGCCTCAGAGCAAATAAAACATTAGCTGCCTGGGGTGTCGAGGGCAGGGTACCTTTTCTGGATAAGGAATTTATTGAAGTGGCAATGAGTATCAATCCGCAAGATAAAATGGCGGGAAACAGAATAGAGAAATATATTCTCAGAAAAGCTTTTGAAGATTATCTGCCGCATGAAGTAGCATGGCGACAGAAAGAACAATTCTCAGATGGAGTAGGGTATGGTTGGATTGATACACTCAAACAAATTACATCCGAAAAGGTAAGTGATGAGCAA
>CAZGKN010000057.1:0-11627 GCA_964525915.1 uncultured Saprospiraceae bacterium
CCGGTTCCTGTAGAAAAACAAGTTGCGATTATCTATCTCGGTACAAATAATTTGCTCAATGACATCAAAGTAACTGATGTTCGTGACTTCGAAGAGAATCTGTTCAATATCCTGGATGCTGACCATCCCCAAATGTTGGCGAATTTCAGAGCAGGTAAACTGGAGAAAGAAGATCTGGATGCACTGACTACAGTAGCAGCCGATTTGAGTAAGCAATATGCAAAGTAAATAAATGGGAGCGAACCTAAAGGAAGTACGGACGCGGATAAAATCTGTAATCTCAACACAGCAGATTACGAAAGCGATGAAGATGGTTTCCGCAGCAAAATTGCGCCGGGCTCAACAAGCTATTGTACAACTGAGACCGTATAGTGTCAAACTTTCCAATATGCTGCAGAATGTACTCTCTGGCCTGGAAGGTGATGCAGATACTGTATTCAATAAGGAAAGAGAAGTACATAATGTTGCTATTGTTATCGTCACTTCCAACAGAGGTCTGGCAGGAGCGCTTAATACAAACATCGGAAAGGCAGCGGTCAATCTGGTACAAACAACCTTTGCACCGCAGTACCAATCCGGTAATGTCACATTTTTCCCCATAGGTAAGAAAGGAAATGAATACACCCAACGATATCTGCCTCGTGCAAAATATGTCACTGATTATGTAGATGCTTTCTCTGATCTGAGCTTTGATGCCATATCAAAGATTGCTAATCGGATAATGGAAGATTTTACTGTGAATTCATTCGACGAAGTGCACATCGTGTATAGCCAGTTTAAGAATGCGGGTATGCAGGAAGCGACAGTTGAGCAATTCCTGCCGGTGAAGCGTGTACCGGTAATCGAAAGAAATGCGGTCCGGGCGGATTATATTTTCGAACCGGATAAGAAAGTCCTCCTGGATACTTTAATTCCGACCATACTGCACACACAGTTCCTCAAGACATTGCTAGATACGCATGCTTCCGAACATGGCGCACGTATGACGGCAATGGAGAAAGCGACTGACAATGCTAACAACTTACTCACTGAACTCAAGATTAATTACAACAAGGCTCGTCAAGAAGCAATCACTCGTGAACTATCTGAGATCGTCGGTGGTGCTGCTGCACTGGAAGGCTAAACATCGGTTTTATTTCGGATGTAAGGATATCCCAGGCGAAGCTAAGCTGGTAATGTTCTAAACTTCTTTGTTTGCCAATTGACCACAGGCAGCGTCGATATCTTTGCCGCGACTACGTCTGAGCGTTACATTGACACCATTATCCACCAATATCTTCATAAACGTATCGAGTGCTTGTGATGTACTGCGATGGAAATCAATACCATCGACCGGATTATACTCTATGATATTGACTTTTACCGGAAAACGGTGAGTCAGACGACTAAGTTCTTTAGCATCCTGCGGCGTATCATTGAAATCCTTCAGCGCCAGATATTCAAAGGTAATCCGGTTTCTGCTATGCTGATAGAAATATTCCAGTGCATCCATTAGTACTGCGATATTGTTCTGATCATTGATCGGCATGATGCTGTCCCTTTTCGTGTCATTGGCCGCATGGAGGCTCAGTGCGAGATTGACTTTAGTCTTATCATCAGCCAGTTTGCGAATCATCTTGGCTATCCCTGCAGTGCTAATCGTGATTCGGGAAGGTGACATGCCTAGTCCTTGTGGTGAAGTGATCTTGCGGATACTTTCCAGTGTGTTGGCATAATTAAGGAGTGATTCACCCATACCCATATAGACAATGTTGGTCAGCGGATGATCGAATACCTCCATACTCAAGCGGGTGATGCCGACTACCTGATCAAAAATCTCAGTGTAATCCAGATTGCGTTTTCGCCCCATTCGACCGGTCGCACAGAATTTACAAGTAAGACTACAGCCTACCTGAGTGGAAATACAGACCGTAAACCGATTTTCGTCCGGTACAGGAATTAATACGGATTCTATCTTGTATCCGTCAGACAGTATATATCTGACCTTGATCGTACCATCACTACTGATCTGTTTATGATCCTCGGTGATTCCGGGCGAAATGAAATGCTGTGTCAATAGTGTACGCAGATCAAGCGGTAGATCAGTCATTGCCTCCGGACTGTATATTTGTTTTGTCCAGAGCCATTTTGAAATTTGTTTTGCCCGAAATGTGGGCAATTTTTGTTCACTGACCCATTTCTGCAGTTCATCATCAGATAATAGACGGATATTTTGTTTTTCTTGCATTGCAGCAAAGGTACGACAATAGCAATTACCTATCCGATATGAATATCATGCTTTTAACTCCACTAATCAATAATATCACGGTATTAGTAGAAAAAAATATTTCAAAGTGGTATAAGGTATTAACATTGTACAAAAAAGGAAAAGGTATGCGAATGGTGATAATCTGGATTGGAATCTTTCTCTGTAGTACCTCAGTAGTACAGAGTCAGGAAACCTGGTCACTCAGGCAATGTATCGATACTGCACTTTACAATAATATTCAGTTGCAACAGAAATCACTGGATGTCAAATCCAAAGGCATAACTTACAGACAAGCTAAAGAGTCCCGCTGGCCAAACCTAAATGCAGGTAGCTCTTATTATCAGAGCTTTGGTCGGCGAATAGATCCTACAACCAACAGTTTTAATAATCAGACGTTCAGTAATCAGTCTGTCAATTTGAATTCAGGTGTCACACTATTCAGCTTTAATCAAATCACAAATACGATCAAACAGTCTGGTGCAGATCTTGCCGCTTCTAAAAATGACCTGGATCAACTCCGACGCGACATATCATTACAGGTAGCGCAGGCTTATCTGAATGCTATTTTAGCTCAGGAAAACCTGAAAATAGCGCAAAATAGTCTGGATCAGACAAAAAGCCAACTGGCACTGACTGATAAACTGATCGAAGCCGGTTCGAAGAATAAGAATAGCCGGCTGGAACTGGTAGCACAGATCGCACGAAATGAAAGTGATATTATTTCGGCAGAAAATCAAATCTCTTCTACCTTACTTGATCTTAAATTATTAATCCAGATAAATACAGAGCGACAAATCAAAGTGATAGTGCCTGAACTGGGTCTGAGTACAGAAAATCCGGAAGAGATTGATTTCCAGCAACTTTATCAGGCTGCGATCAAAGGCCAACCGATGTTTGATGCCTATAAAAATAAACTGGAGAGCGCACTCCTGGCAGAGAAAATATCAAAATCCAGAGGCCTTCCCAGTCTGGGTCTGCAAGGTCAACTGGGTACAAATTTCTCTTCATTGAATCAAAGGGTGGCTGGTATTGTACCTACGGAAGTAGTACAGCCAGGTGTGAAGATTAATGATCAGGCTGTGAAATTTGCTTATAGTTCAGTAGATGTGCAGTATGGTAAGAATCCATATTTCTCGCAGTTGAATGAAAACCTGGGTTATGGTATTGGCGTCAGTCTCAGTATTCCGATTTACAATAATTATAGCAATAGTGCGATGGTTCAGCAATCTAAGATCAGTACAGAGCAAGTGCAGTTGGGTATGGATCAGGCTTATCAGACACTGCAGAAAGATGTCAGACAGGCATTGAATACGGCAATATCAGCAAGAAGATCGTTTGAAGCGGCGCAGAAATTGGAAGAATCAATGGAAGGCGTGTTTTCAGATACAAAAAAGCGATTTGAGATTGGCGCAGCGAACACCTTTGAGTTGATTACTGCACGCAACAATCTTGATAATGCATCACGCACACTTTTAGTAGATAAATATCAGTACATCTTTGCGATGAAAGTGTTAGATTACTATAGAGGAATACAAATTGAATTATAAGCTAAAAAAATCAAAATAAAATGGCTTCAGGAAAGAAAAAATGGTGGTTATGGGCTTTAATAGTCATAGTTCTGGGTCTGCTGGTCTATGCTGTTATTCAAGGCAGGAAAGGCCAGAAAGGCATAGCTGTAACTGTGGAAAAAGCATCACTGCGTGACATCAATGAGATAGTAACTGCGAGTGGTCGTATTTATCCGGAAAAAGAGGTAAAGATATCTTCTGATGTATCAGGTGAGGTTATCGGACTATATGTCAAGGAAGGCGATACAGTCAAGGCAGGACAATTATTGGCTAAGATCAATCCCGATACTTATCTCCCTACAATCAAGCGTGCACAGGCTTCTGTTTCTTCTTCACGAGCTCAGCAACAGACGGCAAAAGCACAAATATCCAGCGCTCAGGCACAGGTTAATCAGATTCAGGCCCAGGTGGACCTCGCACAGAAAACCAACGACAGAAATAAGAAACTCTTCAATGATGGCGTAATCTCAAAAGCCGATATGGAGACCAGTCAGGCAAATTTACGTGGACTGGAAGCTAATTTGAATGCAGCTAAAGCGAATCTCAAACAGGCATATTCCAATGCACAAGCTTCACTGTATGGGACTGCCAGTGCTCAAGCATCATTGAAGGAGACGGAGACCAGCCTGAACAAAACGATGATCTATGCACCTGTCGATGGCATCGTCAGCAAACTAAATATCGAGAAAGGTGAGCGGGTACTCGGTACGATCCAGATGTCGGGTACTGAGATCATGACTATCGCCAACCTCAATGCAATCGAAGTGCAGGTCGAAGTATCTGAGAATGATATAGTTCGTGTGAGCAAAGGGAATCCGGCCACTATAGAGGTGGATGCTTATTATGGTGAGAAATTTACCGGTGTGGTGACCGAGATTGCCAATAGTGCTTCATCCCTTTCCAGTACCGGCGCCAGCGCCACCTTGAATACCGGACAGGTTACCAACTTCATAGTGAAGATTAGAATGGATTATGATTCATATAAATCCAAGATCGTCGCAAATAAGCCATTCCCATTCAGGCCGGGCATGTCCGCTTCAGTGGAGATCAACACTACCTCAGCCAAAGACGTAGTCTCTGTCCCGATCCAATGTGTTACTACACGCGAAAAGAAAGATACAATGAAGACGGATACTACATTTGCTGATGATAATATCATGGAAGTTGTTTTTGTAAAATCTGCAGATACAGCAAAACAGGTACAGGTTAAAACAGGCATTCAGGATGATAAGTATATCCAGATTCTCGAAGGCTTGAAAACTGGTGATGAAGTGATCTCCGGACCTTATTCCACTGTATCCAGAACATTAAAGTCGGGTGATAAAGTCCAGATAGAAGATAAACCCAAAGGATTCAAACCAAAAGAAGATAAAGATTAAGTAGCCTGGATAAGCCCTCTTGTTTTTTCAAACCATTAAGAAATTAAGAGCCATTAAGGTGTTTTTTTAAACCATTAAGGCACAGCGATAAATTAAGGTTGCGGGCTTAATGCCCTTAATTTCTTAATGGTTCAAGACTGTAATAATGGCTTTTTTCAAACCATTAAGGTATTAAGAGCCATTATGGTGTTTTTTTTGAACCATTAAGGCACAGGGATACATTAAGGTTACGGACTTAATTCCCTTAATTTCTTAATGTTTCAATACCCACTTGAGAGGTGGAGTGAATTTATCATTCTGAATTCATTTTTATCAATTCTCCTAATTTATAAATTTTAAAGTAGAATAATGATGGTTTTGACGAATTGAGATTTGCCTGAATCCTTTGATGGAACTTAGTATATAGCCATTTAGTAAAAGATAATAGCCGGTATTTCTTCAGTTTTAAATATGTGCTGATCAATGGAGTATCTATGACAGCAGCCCGGGTTAGGGGATTTGAATAAAGATAAAGCAAATTGCGAAGCGCTGATTTATTCTTAGTTAAGTACTCCTCATTACTGTCTAGCGCCGTATGATGTACAGGATTGTCGATATACAGGATTTCTATGTTATTTTTTTTCAAATTGTAGCCCATCAGTGTGTCTTCATGGCCATAAGTACTGAGCTCCTCATGAAATGGAAATCGCATTAAAATATCTTTCCAGATAAGGAAATTAAGCGAAATAAGTGTTTTATTTTTATTGCTATACATGCGGCCAACTACCTGAGTGCCATATTTCCAATGCAGTGTGCGATCTGGTGAATAGGCTTGTGCCGGATAAGTGGCGCTTCCACAGACGACAGCAGGATGTGATAATTTAATTAATGATGCATAATTACGCAGAAAATCAGGTTTATTTATTTCCAGATCATTATCCAGAAATAGACAGTATTCTCCATCTGCTATCCTGCCTAATAAATTGCGTATTTTGGCTCTGCCTGTATTCTTTGTTAGTTCACCATATACTAAATACTCAGAAGTGATATTTCGATTAATTGTTAATATCTCCTTTGAACTACCATCATCTAAAACAAAGATATTGATTGATTCTGCACATTGTCTGATCTGGGCATCGAGTTGATTGATAAGTAGAGTGATATCCCTGTTATAAGCAGGAATACAGATGGATATCAAATGATTACAGTTTCCCAAAATTACTCTTCTTCTTTTGAATAAGGTGGTTTCTTATCCTCGTTGTCTGCTTTCAGGCGCCAGTCATCCGTAGTCTCATTTAAAAAAGCATTAATTTTGTCTATATCAAAACTATGTTCCAACTCACCAAATTCATTGATGTGAATATCAATATCGAAGCCGGTATGTTTCTTCGCTCTTGCCTTCTTCTTGGCCATTATTTATTTGATTTATAAGATATTAGTCTTTGGATTCGCCTAATACTTTCTTCTTTGCCTAAAAATTCCAATGTCTTAAATAAATCGGGCCCTTTCAGTGTACCTGTCGAGGCAAGTCTCAGGAGCGGAAATAATTGACCGGGACCGATTTCATTTTCGGTCATATATTCCTGTATGGAATCATGCAATGATACAGCACTGAACTCTCCGGCGGCTTCCATTAATTTGATTATCTGAAGTAATAGCGGTTGGCTTTGATCATTCCATTTTTTATCCAGTGATTTATCATCAAATTGAGTGACTGTAACAAAAAGAAAAGGGCATTCTGAATAAAAATCACCTAAGAAAGTACATCTTTCCTGCATTAATCCGATCAGACTTAATACGCGCTCATCCGGCCAATGGATTCCCTGTGCTGACAGGACATTCTTCACTTCAGCTAATAATGATCCGGCAGGAGAGTGGGCTATGTATTGCTGATTGAACCATTTGGCTTTCTCATAATCAAACCGTGCTCCGGATTTATTTATGCGTTCGGGTGTAAATTGACTGATCATTTCCTGTAATGACATTATCTCCTGATCACCTTCCGGATGCCAACCCAGCAGTACCAGGAAATTGAGCAATGCTGCTGGTAAAAAACCACTTTCACGGAATCCGGTAAATGTTTCCACACCATTGTCATACCAGGATAATGGAAATACCGGCATTCCGAATTTCGCGCCGTCGCGTTTACTCAGCTTGCCTTTTCCATCAGGTTTCATGATTAGTGGAAGATGCGCAAATGATGGCATAGTTGCTTGCCAACCAAATGCCCGGTAGAGCAGGATATGATGCGCTGTACTGGACAACCATTCTTCGCCACGAATCACATGCGTGATAGCCATTTCGTGGTCATCAATCACATTGGCCAGGTGATAAGTAGGAAAACCATCTGATTTTAATAAAACCTTATCATCAAGTTCATTGCTTTGGAATTGGACAGCTCCGCGGACACTATCTTCAAAAGATACAATCTCATCCGGCATGACCTTAAGCCGTATCACATAGGGATTACCGGATTTTAACCTTTCCTGAATTTCACTATCAGTCATGCTCAGGCTGTTTTCCAGTTTTTCCCTGTTTTTGGCTCCATAAAGGAAAGCCTCCCCAGCTGATTCAGACTCCTTTCGAAGTACATCTAATTGTTCTGCTGTATCAAAAGCGTAGTAAGCCTTTCCTGTGGCAATTAATTGAGCGGCCATTTTTTTGTACAATTCCAGGCGCTCACTCTGGCGATAGGGTGCATATTTATTGATCGTGCCGGGCATTTCATCCGGCGAAATTCCCAACCACTGAAGTGATTCCAGAATATACTCTTCTGCTCCGGCAACATATCGTCCCTGATCAGTGTCTTCAATTCGCAGAATGAATGTCCCACCAGATTTTTTGGCTAACAAATAATTATATAGTGCAGTTCGCACGCCACCTATATGCAGGGCACCAGTAGGACTGGGGGCAAATCGTACGCGTATCGGCATGGATTCAGATTTTTGCACAAAGGTAAAGATTTCATGAGATTATCCCGGATTTACTCCAGTGCCAGATACACTTCTTGTTCTATCTGTGCATCTTCTTTTCTACCTTTTTTTATAATTTGACTGACACGATACACCATGATTACTGCAATGACAGTGATGCCTATCAGGATATAGCCCAGCGTATTATAATGCTCCAGCGGTGAATATTTTGTCTTTTGAACTACGATCATCCCTCCTAAAGCAGCGGCGATACCACCGGAAAACTGTCTGAGTGAAGAATTAATGCTCATAAATGCGCCCCTATCCTGTGGTGCTGGTAACTCAGTCACTAAAGCTGAGGCTGGGGTCATACGACCTATGATGCCAGACATCATCAGGACATTGGCTACTGCAGCTACGAAGAAAGACAGAGAAGAAAGATTAGTGTAAATTATTACATTCAGTGACATCCAGAGTGATGCAATCAGGAAAATATGAAACTTATCATATTTGTCGCTCCATTTACCTATCAGTGGCATCAGAAGCAAAGAAGAAACACCCGCAATCATAAACATAAATGGTAACTCTTGTTCAGTTATACCCAGATTATTGATCGCAAATGCACTGCCCCAGGGCATCATCATGAATCCACCCACAGCTAATAATGCAGTAGTCAGAAAGCCGATGCGATAATGTCTGTTCTGTATGGTCGAGAAGATATGTCTAAGTGGGTTGCCCTCCCTTTTAATTTGCAGGTGCACAGTTACCGGGTTCATTTTCGTAAATATTATAACCCAGACAATACTCGTGAGACCAACAATCATCAAAAATGGCGATTGCCAGCCCCAGATATTGGCTATGAATAATCCTATTGGTATTCCTAAGACCTGGCTGGTTCCGAAGCCCATCTGCATATAACCCATCACTCTGCCCCGTTGTTCCAGTGGAAATAAATCAGCCACGATAGCCATAGAGACAGAACTAATTACACCACCAAATAACCCAGTAATGATTCTTGCTGCGATCAACATTGAATAATTGATGGTAAGTCCGCAGCATAAGGTTCCGATCAGGAAACCCAGGTAGAAAAACAAGAGTAGTTTTTTTCTGTCAAAGCGATCAGCAAATCCAGCTGTTAAAAGCCCGGAGATTCCTGCACTAAATGCATAACTGGAGACAGCGTAACCAAATTGGATAGGTTTTAAATTCATTGATTTCATCAGCATGTCGCCCAGTGGTGACATGACCATAAAGTCCAGTGTCACCGTAAATTGAGTGATAGCTAATAGAAATATCACCCAGACTTGATAACGGGTAAATTTCTTTAAAGTGGGATGTATATTCTGTTGCATGTAAATTAATGGAGTAAAGTGTAAGTAAATAAACTAGTCGGGTAACTCTTCACATTCAAACCCGATCCGATTTATAACCCGGATAATATAGTCCATATCATCTGTCGTTGATTCGATGCGTAATACATAGTCAATATCGTCCTGGTCTATCGACCAATCCTGTACAGATGGAAGTTGATTCAGGCTATCAGTGACTGTCTCCAGATCTCCGGGGGTTTTTATATTCGTTTTGAATATCAGTATATAAACTTCATCCAATTTGTTGTCTTCTATGAATAGCTCTGAAATATTATTCATTATTTATTCTTAATAATTAAGTCAATATTAGGGTGTCAATGCTTTTAATACCAGATAAAAAGTGGACATCATTACATCTTCTGAAAACTCAAATTTGTGCCCACCAATGCTTTCGCCCTGCATGTGGAATTTCACCAGATTATAGAGTGGAGCAAAGGCTATGGACCAGTAAACTTCGATGGGCACCTGGACCACTTCTCTATTCTCCCAGGCTTTTTGTACCCATATCTGCATCGGTCCACTAAATCGTTCATTCATCATCCGAGCAAACTCCCTTTTCAGATAGGAATGTCGGATCTCCTCCAGAAATAATACCTGCTCCGGATATTTCAAACTGTATTTTGCACGATTGATCCATTGAACTTTGAGGCCTTCGCTGAAACTCATCGATACATCAAATCCTTCAAATGCCTGAGCAGTCATATTTTCACCTAATTCATCACATAGTTTTAATAACAAATCATCTTTGTCTTTAAAATAGATGTATAAAGTCGCCGGAGATACCTGCGCTTCTTTCGCCAACTTCTGCATTGAAAATCGTTCCAGTCCGTCACTCACGACCATCATTACGGCTTTCTCCTTGATCGTTTGTTCCTTTGCTTTATCTCTGACTCGCATAATGAGCGCAAATATAAATGAATGTTCGTTCTTTTATGATGATTGCATAATTATTTTTTAAAAAATAATTATTTTGCAGATGATGCATGGAATCTACTTCACATATTGTGGTGTAGGGGTGAAATGATCAGGTGATTAATTCTAAAGTTAAAGTAAGTGATCTCTTAATTAAATTCGAGCTTAAGCCACCGATTTTATTTATTTTTTGAAAGATGTTCCTTCAGGATAGCCAAAACGTCCGCTTCTGATAATCCAGTAATGTTGGAAATCATAGTGGTGCCTATCCCATTTTGATGGCTTTTGACGACTACTTCAACCGTTTTATCAGTCAGACCTTCCTGTCTACCTTCCTGTCTTCCTTCCTGTCTTCCTTCCTGTCTTCCTTCCTGTTTTAATTGTTCTGCGATTGTCATAGCTTCAGTTTTAATATCTTTGCTTAGTTCATCGATAAAGTTAGTGAAAACTTCATTCCTCAAATTGAATTTACTAATTGTGTAAACAATAAGTGGTTTTAAATAGTTCCGGTTCATAGACGGGTCAAAACTTGCAAAAGCACTCAACAGTATTGACAGATCGATTTCATCGATAAATCGCATGAATTGGATGGAGAGTGCTGTTTTCAGTAATCCATTTTTAATATTTTGAATTTCAGTATCTGTTTTGTCTTTTAAATTAATGAAAATCTGGTCAAATAAAGGGATAAATGAATTCAATTGCTTTGGCACATTATCAAAGAAATGGCTTATCCCCTTATACTCCCATTTGTTTCGCCCATGATAATAGATTATTGGAATAATTAACTGTGGCTTTTTGTTTTCCTTTATCTGTCGTCTGTATCCCAGGGCTAAATATTCAAGTAATTGAAAGCCGATGTATTTATCAACTCGGGATTTTAGCTCTATCAATATTGAAACTGTGACTTTCTCATCCGTTTCTTTAACAGGTACACTAAAAATCAAATCCGCAAAACGAGCCTTCAAATCCTTATTAAGAAATGAAATCGAATCATTTGTAAATGCAGATAAGTCCAATATAGTTGATATATTCTCCGGAAGAAAAGTTTCCATGAATGCAATGGCTGCGTCCCTGTCAGATAATATTTCTTTGATAAAGGCATCATGAGTGATGCGAGTGATCAGTTTCTTTGGCATGATTTCAATAAAGTTTTATAAAAGATAAAGATAATCTAAAAATTTTGTATTCTGAATTTGAATTGCGAATCCAATTTAATTAGAAGGGCAATTTTTATAATAATGAGAGTTCCGAATGATATT
>CAZGKN010000057.1:11637-17024 GCA_964525915.1 uncultured Saprospiraceae bacterium
TTAGTATTATTATCCTCTAAAACAAATCTATGAAGCCTACTACCGCGTGGACCTTTTATGACTGGGCCAATTCATCATTTTCGCTTGTCATTACTTCAGCAGTTTTCCCCAGTTATTTTTTGAAAAATACGGATGATCTTATACATATCGGTTCTGTTACTATGTCCAATAGTTCGCTGTATGCATACATGATATCTGCAGCTTACCTGGTGGTTGCTTTTCTGTCGCCGGTGCTGAGCGGATTCGCTGATAGTGCCAATAATAAAAAGTTTTTCCTGTTGTTTTTTGCAACTGTCGGATCACTGAGTTGCATGGGTTTGTATTTTTTCAAAGGGATGGATACCATTGTCTATGGGGGTGCTTTTTTTATCCTGGCATTGATCGGCTTTCTCGGAAGTATAGTTTTTTATAATTCATTTTTACCAGAGATAACGACTGAAGAGAAGTTTGACTCATTATCAGCGAAAGGTTTTTCTATGGGGTATTTTGGCAGTGTCTTACTTTTAATTGTGAATCTGTTGATGATAAATAATCCTGGATGGTTTGGCCTCGGCGGGACACAGGAAGCAGTGTTAGTATCGTTTGTGATGGTCGGACTCTGGTGGTTTATTTTTACTGTGTTTCCATTGCAGTCTTTACCTGGTTCTGTCCGGCTACAATTCAGGCAGGAACACCTGAGTAAAGGTTTTAAAATATTGAAAGATGTGTATCACAAATTAAAAAACAGAACTGAGGTCCGGCAGTATCTCTGGGCTTTTTTTGCATTCAACGCCGGAGTGCAAACGGTGATGATGCTGGCAGCTACGTTTGCTGAAAAACAAATGAATTTCTCCACTCCTGAATTAATTATCCTCATTCTTCTTATTCAGATAGTGGCAATCGGTGGCTCATTCATTTTCTCAGAATTGTCAAAGAGAAAAGGTAATAAATATTCCCTGCTTACTATGCTTTATGTATGGGTTATCATCTGTGCAGTCGCATATATAGTACAGACCAAAGTCCAGTTTTATGCATTGGCGACTATTGTCGGAGTCGTAATGGGCGGCATACAAAGCCTGGCGCGAAGTACATATTCCAAACTGATCTATAAATATGAAGGTGAACACACCAGTTTTTTCAGTTTTTATGATGTTTTAGAAAAAATGTCAGTAATTATTGGTACATTTTTATTTGGTTTTATTGAGCAAGTCTCTGGTGATATGCGGAAGAGTATCTTTATGTTGATGCTGTTTTTTATAGCCGGAATTGTATTGCTTATTAGAACCAAACTTAATTTGAAAGCAACTTTAAATTAATGAAACATGCAAAAAATAAATTTTATCCTGATATGTATGGTCTTATTTTTAAGTAGTTGTACACGTAAAATGGCTACGGTAGTCCATCAAGACCAAACTATAATTAATGAATCCACAGGGAATTATCGCGATGGCTGGAATGTACTTCATTATACTCTGGCTGTTAAACCGGATATCCCTAAGGAAAGTTTGACTGGCGAAGTCTCGATCAAATTGAGAGTGGATAAACCGGAAAAATATCTTCGTATTGATATATTTGATTCTCTGACCATTACTGCAGCGACTTTTGATGGATCATCGGTAAATTTCCAAAAAGCAGGCAAAGGCTTTTATTATATTTCAATACCTGCGGTGCCGGCGGGTTCTGTACATTCTTTAGTAATGGAGTATAAGGGTAAACCCAGAAAAGCTGTGCTGCCACCCTGGGATGGGGGAGTGCAGTGGACTGTTGATTCATTAGGAAGATCTTGGGTACAGGTTGCTTGTCAGGGTATAGGTGCAAGTACCTGGTGGCCCTGTAAAGATGTACATGATGATGAACCGGATGAAGGTGCGGATATTTTTATCACAGTGCCGGATCCGCTGACTGGGGTAAGTAACGGCAGGCTCATCGATATCACACCGGTGGATAATGGATTAAGTCAGTGGCATTGGAGAGTGACACAGCCCATCAATAATTACAGTATTACTATGGACATCGGGTATTATGATTCTTTCCATTGGGTACATAAGGGTGCTAAAGGTCCACTGGACTGCTGGGCCTTTCTCCTCGATTATCATACGAACCATCTGGATACCATTTCCAGTCAAATAAATGCTATGCTTGACTGTTTTGAGACAAAAGTGGCGCCATACCCATTTTATGAGGATAGCTATAAATTAGTTGAGACTGCTTTTCTAGGCATGGAACATCAGAGCAATATCGCCTACGGAAATAAGTTTCTGCCGGGTTATCTGGGAAAGGACAGAAGCAATACTGGTGTCGGTCTGAAGTTTGATTTTATCATCGTTCATGAATCAGGCCATGAATGGTTTGGTAACAGTATTACGGCGACCAGTGAGCGCTACAATTGGATTCACGAGGGATTTACGACGTATATGGAGACTATTTTTGTGGAGTGTCAACAAGGCAAAGAAGCAGCCGATCAATACGTCATCGGACAGCGACATATCATCAAGAATGACAAACCATTGGTTGATCTCAAAGCGGCGGAGGGTAATTATACTTCAGATATTTATGATAAGGGATCGAGTATGATACACACACTCAGAATGATGATGGATGATGATGCGAAGTTTTTTGCTATGCTAAGAGAGATGAATCGTAAGTTTTATCATTCCATAGTAGATTCGAAGGAGATTGAATCATTTATACAGGAGTATAGCAAATTAAATTTGCAACCATTTTTCCAACAGTATCTCTACGATACCCGGATACCGTTATTGCACTATAATATTGAGGACGATAAACTGGTTTATTGGTTTGATAATGTAGTATCCGGATTTTCTATGCCGGTTGCATTTTTTAACAGTGAGGGCAAGAGAATAATAGTAAATGTGACTAGAGAGAAAGGTAGTATAACTTTAGACCATGGATTCGATCACTGGGATCCGAATTATTATATTCAAATAAAAAACGCAGATTGATAAAGACGTACCTATCTGCGTTTTAGTATTTTAATTTTTTATTGATTTTATTCAGTTTTAGCCGGAGTTTCTTCCTGTGGCGTAGTCATACCTCCATTTTTTTCCTTTTCTGCTCTTGCTTTACAAGTCAGACAGAGTTCGGAATCGCCGATTTTGCGCTCTTCCCAGGCTTGTTTTACAGTGCCTTGATGTTGCTCTCGGTTTTTGATGTGATAACAATCAGGATATAAATGATATTTATTACCTGCATTGGTCCAATATACCAAATCGATACCATTGGTCAATACCTTAACAGAGTCAGTCTGTTTGTTGATTTGCTCGGTATATTTCTCGATGGATGGTGGATTAAAATCCACACCTGTGATTCCTGCGATCAATAATGCAACAATACCAATAGTTCCCACTATACCTTTAGTTTTTCCATCCATATTCTTATTCGTAAATATGAAAATAACTAAGGGCAGAAAAGCCAGTACGCCCATGATAGCCCCCAATTGGCTTTGGATAAAAAACTTCGCCTTGTCCTGCGATGATGCCGGATCCAGACGGTTAGCCCTTTTCCACAACAGTGAACCGGTAATGGATAACGCAAGAATGACTACAATGGTCACAATGAGCCAGGTCATCATTTCCGGATGTAATAATTTTAATATTGCATATACCTCACCACCGATGGCGATGATCCATGCTAAAAATGCAAACAAACGTAGCTGCTTTGCTTGTCCCTTTGCTTCATCCGTTGCAACAAATTGTTTTTGCTCTGTCATTTTAAATAAAGTTTAATGGTTTGAACAAATTTAATAAATTCTAATGAGTTTTATTATATATGTTGTGTTATCGTATAATAATAGTTTAAGCTTTCCATTTATATTTATTAGGGTTGTTTTTGATAAAATGTAAATAGAAACCTCACTACATTATTGAAATTGTAATTAAAAAGAACCCAATATGAACTATTCCTGATAGATTTAGACTTATTAATATAATAGATTTACTAATAATTCCCATAAAATATTATGTTATGAAATATGCCATACACTTAGTTTTCTTGTTTATGTTTTCTCTTACTGGTTTTGCACAACATAGCATGTCAGATGATGACTTTGCTGTATTTAATCATTTACAAAAGCTTATTAAAGTTGAATTGCCAAAGAGATTCGGAACCCGGGACATACGTATGTACCCGGATACTATCACTGAATATTTAGATGGTGATTTGAACTCAGCAGTTATACTGCATAAGAATGAGGATGGACAATTAGATTCAGTTTTCTTAAGGTTTTATGCAAGTAGTGAGACTGATGATTATCTGTTTCATTATTTCTACGATGCGAAGGACGCTCTAGCTCATATTACTGAGTATCATTTCGAGAGTGGGAGTAAAATACTTATTCGTAACTCTGAATTTTATATAAACCCGATGGGTAGGATGCAGGTGTTCAAGTCATTTAATAAGAATGGAGATTTAATTAGAGGTGATTCATTGTATATAGTGTACAATGATTCAAGCCAGATCACGATATTCAGGGAAAGTGAGTATTTGCCGGATTCATTAAAATGGAGTCAGATTTATACTATAGATCAGGTGATGTATGACTCTGGAGGTAAAATTACCTCATTTAGAAAATATGATAGCTATGATGACGATAATCAAAATGTAATCTTTAAGAATACTGTTTTTTATGGTAATCAGCAGCATTTATTGTTTCCAGAGATTGATTTAAATGGGGATGGTTTTATTATAGATAGTTCTTTTGCTGCAGAAGTTATATTTTATACATCATCGACGCTATTAGATGAAACAGGACCTGAATTAATAGCTTATGATAGTTATGTTATAAGTACCAATGGAGACGAAATGCCCTATAAAAAATGTACCACTACTATGAATACCGGAGATTCAGTGTTGATCAGTATTATCAAATTACCTTCCGCAAAAGAAGCAGATATTGTTTATAGTTTTTCGCCCGAAGGATATTTGCTTACTGAACATATCATTAACACAGAATTAAATCAAAAAGCAGATTTTGAATTTGATTATGATGGAAATGGCTTGGTAACACGATATTATTTCAATATTGAAGGCCAACTCGAAGGTGAGTTGACCTATGAATTTATTATCAAAGATGATCGAATCCTGGAAGTCATAAATGTTGTGGATGAGGATGAGATGAAATATGTTTTTGGATACAGATCCACTTCAGGTAATCGTTCCCTGCCTGTTACTGAGCTACAGGCTTATCCCAATCCTGTGAATCAAGAATTCAATATCAAATTACCAGCAGGTGCTATATTTCCCATAGTTCAATGTATAAACGAGAGCGGACAGATAGTCGAAATTCCATTTGAGACCCAATTTGATTTAATGCACTTCCAGACAGGGGCACTGATCAATGGGGCATATAAAATACAGATATTGATCAATGGAAAGGTATATAATTCCCG
>CAZGKN010000057.1:17034-18285 GCA_964525915.1 uncultured Saprospiraceae bacterium
TTTATCAAATCCAGATAATTCGGATTGAAATTTTATATAGGGTAATATTTTTAAATTTTACAAAAGTAATACCGGCAATGTAGCCAAAGAGACCAATTGTAGATGAATCTCTTTGGTTGGAGGATTAATATAATACATTCAGAATAGGAAATCACGAATAATTGTCTTTTATTCCACTGGCTTTGTAAATGTATTCTGTTTATTATACAATGTGGCATAATAACCACCCAGTTCCATTAGTTGGGCATGATTGCCTTTTTCAGTAATCCGGCCTTGTTCCATCACGATGATCAGATCATATTCCATGGTGGTACTGATGCGCTGGGTAATATTGACCAGGGTAGTTTCCTTTATCTCATTGAGATAGGCAGATATTTTAGTTTCAGTGTCAGTATCGACTGCGGAGAGTGCATTGTCGAGAACTAAGATATCAGGTCGGCCGATCAATGAGCGTGCAATAGAAATCCTTTGTTTTTGGCCACCGGATAGCGTTACTCCTCTTTCACCCACCACGGTTTCGTATGCATCCGGCATATCATTAATTTCCTGATGGATAGAGGCATAGCGGGCATAATTTTGTATTTCATTTGTGGCATTATTATCCCTTTCACCGAATGCAATGTTGTTGCCTATGGTATCCGAAAATAGGAAGGAATCCTGTGGTACATAGCCTAAGTGCGAGCGCCATTGGTTTAGATCAATTTCACTAATCGGAGTACTGTCAAGGCTTATCTGTCCTTCTTCAGCTCTGTAAAACTGTAATAATAAGTAGGCAATCGTACTTTTTCCTGAGCCGGTTTCACCGATAATCGCTATTTTTTTACCTCTTTGGATATCAAAACTGACCTCATGCAGCGCATTGTACCCACTGGATTGATAACTAAATGTTACCGCATCAAATCGGAGCTTATTCCAGGTATCCGGATAAGGCAGATTCCCATTGGTAAATGATGGCTTCACATGAAGGATATCATTGATACGTGTCTGTGAGACTGCCGCCTGCTGGATCAGTGAAGCTGTCCAGCCAAGTGAGGTAATCGGCCAGGTCAGTAACATGATATAGATAAAGAATTCAGCGATATTACCCGGCGTCACTACACCATTCGCAACCTGTTGCCCACCTATCCAAAGTGTGATGACGGTACTGATACCGATGACTGTGACCATAAGTGGGAAGAAAATGGCTTCCATACGGGCACGTGACAGGTATTTCTCAGTGTAGTCTGCAGACTCTTTTGAATACATATCCAC
>CAZGKN010000058.1:0-14220 GCA_964525915.1 uncultured Saprospiraceae bacterium
AAACATGGCTTGTTCGCTGATAGAACACAAGCGTATTTTTACTTCACTGGCGAAAGCTAAGGCACTGCGTGTCTATCTGGAGCCGATGATTACCCGCTCTAAGAGCAATCAGACACATGACAGACGTGTTGTATTCAGTTATTTACAAAATAAGTATGCGGTGGATACATTGTTTACTGAAATTAGTGAAAAAGTAGCTTCCCGTCCGGGTGGATACCTTAGAATCATCAAGACCGGTCCGCGTAAGTCAGACGCTACTGAAATGGCAATGATCGAGTTCGTAGATTATAACACCATCTATGATCCGAATGAAAGCGCGAAGAAGGCTAAATCTACTACCCGTAGATCCAGACGCAAGAGCAAAGTAGCTGAGGAAAGCACTGCGAGTTCAACATCTGCTCCTGCAACAGAAGTGGTGGAGGAACCAACTGTAGAGGTAAATGCACCAGCAGAGGAATTACATTCCACGGAAGAAGTAATTAATGATGTTGCCTCCTCACCAATAGAAGAACTTGCTGCAGATGTAACCGAAACTGTTGCTGATACCGTAGCTGATCCGGTTCAGGAAGCCACAGAGAGCGCTGAAGAAGTAGCACAGGCTGCTGAAGAGAGCGCACCTGAGGCTGACACTACAGAAGAAAATACAGATGAACAGAAAGATGCATAATCTTTACTTATGAAATACCAAATGGCGATAAGACTTGTTCTTGTCGCCATTTTTATTAAATAGGATTTTATTTTAGTTTTTTTTAAGCAATGTTCTTTCTTTAGAAATCTCTCACTTAATCATTACAAAATTTTTAATATAAATAACAATTAGTGAAAGATCACGCCAATTTCACTGCAAATCGCTCCCACTGATCCTTTATATTCCTAATAAAAGAGGCGCCTAGCGTGGCTTGTGAATCTGTAAGGCAATTGGATTGTTTGATCAATTTATCTATCCATTGTTTTGTCCTACGTAGAAAACGTGTGTCAGTAGAAGTGAAAAAATTGGGATTATCGTGAACCGTGATCAGCAGGTTCAGCAATTCGCTCTTCAACAGGATGATATTGTTGGTAAAAACCATGCTGTTAAGATAAATACGGATGTTTTCAGCAGTTCCATTTTTACTTTGCGAGTAGATCATATTTTCTATTTTAGATATGACTTGCTTGAATCCGTCCAGGATCAGTCGCAAATCTTCCTCATTCGTATATAAAGCAAAATCCTTCACGGTCATCAATTGATTATAGGTATTGTCCAGTATAGCTGTGTTCCATATCTCAATCGTGTTCAGATTAGCATACATTGACCATAATTTCTTCATTTTCCCGATCACTTCAGGATCGAAAGCGGATGGATCATAGGGTGTGTTATAATCAAATCGGTCTATCTCCCAGACAGATCGGGCATAGGTATAGAGCTTGAAAAGACCCAGATTTGTATCTGTAAAATAATAGAAAATGGGCAGTTCATGTGTAACATACCATATACTAAGATCCTTTTGCCTTCCAGCCAGAAGGAGCAATTTTTCGAGATTCTCCAGATACTCCATGATGCTTTTTACTCCACTACCCAGGTGTGGCAGGTCTATGACGATCTTAGTAGAAGTCTGATCTGTGAGATGGCTGAAATCTATACCCAGTTCCTTACAGAGAAATAAAGCTTCGCCCAGCGAAAACTCTGAGTCTCCATTTAACTTCTTATAAAGAGTACCCAGTGCGATATTGAGCATTGAGGCTAAGGATGCTTTAGAAAGCTTCGTGGTTTCATATTTTTCCTGAATTGCATTTCGTAGAATTTCATTGGCATGCAATCCCAGATCAAATGACTCAAATTTTGCTGACATAATTATCAATTTTAGCAACTAAAGGTAACTCAAGTTTTCTACATATAGTGAAAAAGTTAATGAATTTTTCTCGAAAAGGAGAAAAATTGAACACTTTACTCCGGTTTTTAATACATATAGTGAAAAAAAATATATCAGTTGTGCTTTTTTATAAAATTTTAACGTAATTCGGTATGATCTTTGCAATAATTAATATAAAACAAAATAATTACGAATTAGGAATTAGGAATTACAAATTACGGATGCTAAATAAATAAGAAATCAATACAAAAAGATAACACTGTGAACCAACTCGAATTACAATTTAAAACAATTCGTAATTCGTAATTCATAATTAATAATTAAATATTTTTCTCATGAAACCAACAACTCTAAAACAAACACTGTACTCCGTACTACTCCTCATCACTTTATCCACTACCTCCTGCATCAGAGAGGATGTATCCTGCTGTACCTGCGAAGTGCCTTACTCTGAGACCGGCGCCGGGACGATGGGCTGCCTCATGGACGGAAAGCCATGGGCAGTGTGTGATGTGGCAAAGAAAGGCATTTCAAATAATACAAGTGCAAGTTATAACCACGATCTGGGATTCCCAGAGTTAGATTTACGATGTGATAAATTTTTTAATGGAGGAGATCAAGCTTTGATAATGAATATTCATTTTCCCAAAGTAGGATTAATTTCAACTAAAAACCCACAATATTTTTACTTAAATGCTGAGTTTTTTACAGAGCTATCCTCAGACAAAAAAGGCATCTATGCCCTCGACACTTCCCAATACGCCCGACTCGAAGTCACAAAGTTCGATACCATACAGCGCATCATCAGTGGACGGTTTGAGTGTACTTTGACTACAGGATGGATGGGCAATAAGGATACCATCAAAGTTACAAACGGTGTTTTTGATGCACGGTTTTAAACCGCATTTTTATGTGAGAACAATTCAAAATCAACAAGAAATAAAAATTATATTTTTTAACCTTTAAATTTTAATCTTATGAACAATTTTAACAGGCTGCTTGCAGCCCTGGCACTGATGTGCCTAACACTAAGCATGATGGCTCAAAGCCAGTCATCATCTACCATGACCGCTACCCGTATTGACTCAGCGGTAACAGAAAATGAGGATAATTTTGGCGAGAAATTTTCAGCTTTTTCTGATTTAGCCCCTACCGGCTTACTTATGAACCGATGCCATTTCGCACGCAGTGCGAGGTATTGGAGCACCAATGTCCTCGCTGACTCGACTGCTATGAACCGTGATTTTTTTGGCTATACCTACGCTTCGCTCATGATGGCAGCTACGAAAGATCAGTACCAGTTACCCGATCCTGAATCGACCTATATGAATGATATGTCGTATGTATATCCGGCTGATTACATCCCGCTCTATGGCCTTGCTTACCAGTATAACTACATCCGGGATGATGCACTCAGCCTGGGCTATATCGCTTACAGTGGCGATAAGTTCAGACCATTGGTTAGTGCTGACCTCTATATGCGGGTAGATACCGTATTTGTAGTCACTCCACAGCGCAATGCAGTCCATGGCGACTCTGTGACATTTAGCTTCCCTGCATTGACAGAAAATCTGGAAGCAAGCATTGATTATTTATTGATCAATGGTGATGATGGTCAGGGTTTTCAGCGGTTCAAGCCCGGCGAAACCTATACCTGTGTATATGGCTCCGGTGGAGTAAAAGATATCATCATCAAACTATTTACCCATGATGGTCAGTATCTGCAAACTCATTTTTTTATAACTGTTATAAACGATTCAGAAAATTTGAATTCAGATGGAATTGAGACAAGGACGAGAATTAACTTTACTGATAATCCACCTCGTAAAGAGACGATAGTCGGCACTGAGTCCATTGATGGCTCACCGGCCAAGCTGGATCTGTATATTTTCGGTCACTGTGATGATGATACCATACGTAAGCCACTGATCATGGTAGATGGCTTCGAGCCAAAGGTAAGTGGTAATAGTATTTATTTAGCGGATATTTTTCGTGATGATAAATTGGGATCAACAAAACATCCATTTTCAACATCTGAGTCAAAAATTCCCGCCCACCAGGTTCTTTTTGATGCGGGATATGATCTGATATTTGTGGACTGGGCAGATTATTCCTTTGTGCAAAAAAGAGTGCCTGTGGGGCATCGAGAGCTTGTACTGGATCAATATGGTCAACCCATTTATTTTGATGATTTTACTTTGTTATATGTTTATGTCATCGATGATTCTGTGGATGTATATTACATCACAAAGCGTGGCGGTCAGGATTATGTACAGAATAATGCCTATGCACTGGAGAAAGCCATAGAGTTTATCAATAAAGAAAAAGCAGAAAGTGGTCATAGTGGTTTCCCAAATCAATTAATCGGAATGAGTATGGGCGCTACTGTGTGCAAATGGGCATTATTGGACATGGAACAAAGAGGTATAGATCATGGAGTAGAAAACTACTTCGGATATGATGGGCCGAATAGAGGGGCTAATATTACAGTGGGTTTACAAGCACTATTGAGGGATTTTCAGTCAGTCAAGATGGGCGGCAAGACAATAGAAGATGCCGTACCTGAAATAAGAAATGGCATTCAGGTAGTTCGAAGTAAATTTGCAGTGTCCCGATTACTGGCACAAGGTTGGGTCAATGATAAATTCGCAAGTTTCAGGCAACTGGAGGATGAATTTAACACCAAAGGGCTGAATCATGATGGCAAGTTGGTCAAGGCCAATTATTTTGCCATTGCAAATGGTGCAGTAAATGGAAGTGATCAGATCGATATAGAACCGGGTGGGCGTATCGGAACGATCAAAGCATCTACTTATGACCAGATAGATGATAATATCGAAGATGATATACGGTATGATGATAGATTGGATTTTGCATTGAAGACATTGAATCATGCAGTAGCACTTGGTCTTTTTGCACAGGAATTAAACGGGTCCATTTATGCTATGAAAGAAAGTGGCAAGAGCATAGTGTTTTCGCGTACGAAAACAACAAGAGTTTTTGGAATCCCATTTAGATCCACTTCAAATTATACCATAGATAACAGCATGTCCTTAGATGATATGCCGGCGTCCTTCACCTCATTAGGCACCAAAAGCGGGTCGGGAGTGGATTATGGAGTGATTAGAAGTACACCCTTTATTCCTTTAGCCTCGGCTTTAGATATTACCGGAAGTCTCAGAGATAACCTGACACGAGATTATTTGGATATCAACACTATAACCTCTTCGGGTGAGATTAGACCAAGATATTATACAGGGAATTTTGGCGGAAACATTGAGAGCTTCTCCTATTATGATAGTGTAAGCACTGAAACGCATCAAGTAGGAACCTATAAGCAGTCATTTAAACCACAAGAAAACCAACTACATGTATTTACTTATTATAATCCTTATACACTGTTGTTTTATAATATTTTGGCACCACAACCTGACGCGACATTTGATGAACTGAATAATCGGATATATAATTTCGGTCGAGCAATGCAGTCACAAATTAATTTCACTCCTGGTCAGTTCAATCTCAGATCAACACCAAATAATATTGCACAGGATCTCGCATTATCAAATAATGCTGAACTATGGGTTAATCGTGCAGGAAGAATAGGTTATACTGATGATCAGAATGCACTTACCAATGCAACTAATTCAAACTTTTTCTTAACAATAGGTGGAACTAGTTGCACAGGTGGGCAAGCAAAACTCACTGTAAATAATGGTTGCAAACTTTTAGGAGGTGATAAGAGCATTGAAAATGTATCCAGAATCACAATAGGCCCCGAAAGTGAAATATTGTTAAAATCGGGTTCAGTTTGTTCATTATCAGGTACAGATTTAATTATTAAGCCCGGCGGTAAATTAACTATTGAAAATGATGTAACATTAGAATTGAAAAATGGCTCAAGGATTATAGTTGAAAAAGGTGGATATTACTCACTTGGTGACAATTCACTAAAATTAATCTCAGAAAATAGTAAAATTATTATTTTCGGTCAGGCTGATTTTGGCAAGATCACGTGCACCGACATCAATGGCAGTATCTCCATCCCTGATGGTGGTGAGTTGCAACTGCAGGGTGATCTAAGCCTGAGTGGTGTGGCAGCGGATAAGTTTTCGATCGAGATAGGTCCCTATACATCAGTGCAGTGTGACAGTATTAGTCTGAGTCTGAGCAAGGGTAAGGTCAGTACCTCAGGTACACAGAACACCGATTTTATGTTTGCTCAGGGTGCTAAGAATATCGCGCTGAGTGATATGACCTTCACAGGTGGCTATGGTATATGGATTTATAAAGCATTGAGCTCTATACAGATTCAGCAAAGTACGTTTTCTGATATGCGAACTGCGATTACTGCTCAATTGCCCCTAACTCCAAATAATTCACTCATAAATGTTGCTGATAGTAAGTTCCTCAGGTCCAGTGGTGTCTCTGCCTCTAATACAAAGGGTATTTATATCTCCCGCTGTGAATTTATAGGTGGTGGCTTGAAATATCAGGATATGTGGGATAGTCAAGTAGTAGGAATTAGTTGCAGTAATAATGACTTTCTGAATATCGATCATTCGTATTTTGCCCGATTAAAACAATGTATCTATACAGCAAACACTGAAACATACCTCCATTGTACTTATCTGATGAACAGCGTCATCGGGGTGATTCATGCTAATCTGGAAGAGAAAGCATTAACTTTGGTACAGTCCGGCCTGATCAATAATCACATCGGTGCAGTAGTAAACTATACGATGCTGAGTATTAATATTCCGGATTATAATACACTGGATGCAAATCTTTTTGTTCACTGTAACGGTGCAGATTTCACAGTGCCGGATAGGTTTAAAAAGATAGAAGAGATTGAATCACCGCTTGGAGGCCAATTGCAGGGAAACCTGGATGTACCTCAAATGCCCGTATGTGGTGCGATGTTTCAGGGTATGGTGACAGACTATAATATCATCGGAGATCAATTATTAGCGAAGAATAATATCTGGATCTGTGGACAGGGATTTTATGGCTGTGACTGGGAAGATATCCAGGACGAAAGTGGTCTGAATATCACACTGTTGCGAAGCCCGGATATACCACTTCCGGAGACTAAAAACATAGAGGAATGTGTGAGCATCATAGGAAAAAGAGACAACAATGGTACCACCGCTACTTTATCGTCTTCATTTAGTGTACATCCCAATCCTACCAGTCAATACATCCACATTAGCGGAGCGAATGAAAGTGAATATAGTTATGTACTTACGGACAACATCGGAAAAGTGCTAAGGCAAGGTAAGAACCGAGGTGACGCACAGTTAGACATAGCAGCTCTTCCGGCAGGTATTTACTTCCTCAGGCTGATGCAGGACACTGAAAACTCGGTTTTCAAAATTATCAAATCAGATAAATAAAGTTCGACTTCCTTAGGTTTAAATAATTATCTAAAAATTTAATCCGACAAGGCTGCCCGGTGGGTGGCCTTGTTTGGTATCTGCGTTATGGGTTGAATACAATTTTAGAAACCACACAGTTTATTAGTAAATTTTGTAATAACTTTACCCGCAGGATAAGAGCGTATGACTTATGAAAATGGACAGCCTGCAGTCCTCATGCTGGCAGATGGAACTAAGTTTTATGGAAATGCGATTGGTTATCAGGGAATAGCAAGTGGAGAAATTTGTTTCAACACAGGTATGACCGGTTATCAGGAGATTTTTACTGATCCATCATACATTGGACAGATAGTCGTCATGACCAATGTACACATCGGTAACTATGGCACCAGAAAAGATGAGAATCAATCCGGCTCAGTTAAAGTGTCCGGTATCATCGTTCGTAATTTTTCATCAAATTATTCACGGATCCGTGGCGATGAATCGTTGCAGGATTTTCTGGAAGATAATAAGGTAGTCGGGATTTCAAATCTGGATACCAGAGCTTTAGTCAGACATATCCGCAATAAAGGCGCCATGAATGTGGTCATAGCTCCGGGGAATACTCCGGAAGTTGAATTGCACAGGATTTTATCCGAAACACCGGATATGGATGGATGTGAATTGTCCTCAGTGGTTACTATTAGTGAATCTCAAGAGCGCATAGCAGAGAATGCAAAATACCGGGTAGCAGTCATCGATTATGGATGTAAAGAAAACATTTACCAGAATCTGTTAAAACGAGGGTTGACGCTGAAGATATTTCCGGCAGATGTTGATTTTGCAACTATCGATGCCTGGCAGCCTGATGCCTATTTTCTCTCCAATGGCCCCGGTGATCCGGCAGCAATGGATTATGCAATGGATACTGTCAAAGCTATAATACAGGCAGACAAACCGGTATTTGGCATTTGCCTTGGACATCAACTCTTATCATTGGCAGTCGGTATCAAAACAGAGAAGCTAAAGTATGGTCATAGAGGAATAAATCATCCTGTATTGAATACAGAATCCGGGCTGGGAGAGATAACCAGCCAGAATCACGGATTTGGAATCAGGGAGGAGACAATCGCCACAGCAGATGAGGAGATTATTATCACACATCGCAATCTCAATGATGACAGTGTAGAGGGAATACGTTGGGCACATAAACCTATTTTCTCTGTCCAATATCACCCGGAGGCCAGCCCCGGTCCCTGGGACAGCCGATATTTGTTTGACCAGTTTCTGGGAAATATCAACAAAGCGGCAACAATTGCAACCGAAGTAAACGTTTGATTAACACCACCAAGATATTTTTATTATGAGCAGAATTATTGATGTCAGAGCAAGAGAAATACTGGATTCGCGTGGGAATCCTACTGTGGAGGTAGATGTATTGACTGAGGATGGCAGTCTCGGTAGGGCAGCCGTTCCTTCCGGTGCCTCTACCGGAAAATTCGAAGCGGTCGAATTGCGGGATAATGATAAGAAGCGCTATCTGGGCAAAGGTGTACTGAATGCCTGTATGCATGTCGATGATGATATCCATGAAGAATTGATCGGGATGGATGTGTTCGAACAGCGGGAGATAGACAATGTATTGCTCGAGCTCGATGGTACAGACAACAAAAGTAAATTAGGCGCTAATGCCATACTGGGGGTTTCCCTGGCGGTAGCAAAAGCTGCAGCTATCTCCTGTGGTCTGCCACTTTATCGGTATATCGGCGGAACAAATGCCTGTACACTACCCGTTCCTATGATGAATATTCTCAATGGGGGAGCACATGCAGATAATAGTATTGATTTCCAGGAGTTTATGATAATGCCTGTGGGTGGTGAGTTTTTCAGCGAGTCATTGCAAATGGGCGTCGAGATTTTTCACCATTTAAAAGCAGTATTGAAAAAGGCCGGATATTCGACCAACGTGGGTGATGAAGGTGGCTTTGCACCTAATATTAAATCGAATGAAGAAGCCATCGAACTGGTAATAAAAGCAATCGAGACTGCCGGATATAAGCCCGGAAAAGACGTTTTCATAGCTATGGATGCTGCGGCTTCTGAATTTTATGATGCGAAGAAGAAGAGCTATATATTCAAGAAGTCCGATGGGCGCGCTCTTTCAGGAGATGATATGGTTGCTTACTGGAGTAAATGGATTAATGATTATCCGATCTGTTCGATCGAAGATGGTTTGGCAGAAGATGACTGGACACACTGGACTAAACTAACCAAAGCGATTGGTAGTAAAGTACAGTTAGTCGGTGATGATTTATTTGTTACCAATACCAAAAGATTAGCTAAAGGTATAGAAGTAGGTGCAGCTAATTCAATTTTAATCAAAGTAAACCAGATAGGCACGCTGACTGAGACGATTGATGCAGTTCAGTTGGCCAGACAAAATGGCTATACCAGTGTCATGTCGCATCGCAGTGGTGAAACAGAAGATACGACTATCGCTGATTTGGCCGTAGCACTCAATACCGGACAGATCAAGACAGGTTCAGCATCCAGGACAGACCGGATCGCTAAGTATAATCAGCTATTGAGAATAGAGGAAGACCTGATGGATAGTTCATTATTTCCGGGTAAGAGGCTTTTTAGGATGAGTAATAAATAATATAAATTGACAAATTACCTATGTTGATTCCCGATGGAAATAATTCAGTGCAAGGTGCGGACAGATTAATAAAAAAGTATCTTTTTCTTTTTCTATTAATAGCGTTAGGTAGCTTTCTGCTCTTTGAGTTAGGTCAGTTTATTCCATCTGCACTCGGTGCAATCGTCTTTTATATTCTGTTCAAACCCATGATGGTTAGATTGGTAGAACGGCATAAATTGAAAAAAGCACTTGTAGCTATTATCATCATCATTATTTCTTTTGTCATCGCTGTATTGCCAGTGTATTTTATTGTGTCTTTAGTAGTAGAAAAAATAACCAACTATATTAATGACCCGTATTATCTGCAATCTTTCTTAGATTTTGCGCAAGCTCAGATTGCTAAGCTACCTTTCGAAATTAAAATAAATGAGATAGTCAGTACAGTCAGTTCATGGGCAGGAAATATTGTAAGCGGCATCATGAAGAATGCGCTGAATATGGTCACTGTTCTGGGTATGATGTATTTCATGCTGTATTTTATGTTAGTTGGTTATGGAAAGATAGAAAAGACTTTGTCGAAGCATATTCCATTGGATGGTGAGAAACAGCAGGTATTGAAAGAAGAACTGAAGAATATGACGATCAGTAACGCTGTCGGTGTTCCTGTGATAGCAATAGTACAAGGTCTTTTAGCCTGGGTTCTGTATTGGATTGCCGGTGTGGAAGACCCTGTCTTTTGGGCAGTGATGACCGGATGTGCGTCGATAATCCCAGTCGTAGGAACAGGTATCATCTGGATCCCGATAGTCATTATCTTACTGGGAATGCATCATTATTGGCAGGCGATAGTCATCGTAGTTGGTACTGTCGTAGTGATGGGTAATGCCGATAATGTGATCCGTTTTGTGATCTTCAAGCGCTTTGCAGATGTTCATCCCTTAGTTACAATTCTCGGTGTTGTTTTTGGATTAGAATTATGGGGTCTGCCGGGCTTGGTTTTCGGGCCATTATTGATATCTTACTTTCTGCTATTGGTAGGAATGTTTATGGCTGAATACAAACCGGGCTCAGGTCTGCCAAATGAAGATGGATTTGTCCATCTGGAACCGGATGAACCGGGGGATAAAGATGCTAAATAGTCCATTTAAATCTGCTTTCTCAATACATAATTAACTCATCCTGTGTATCCATTGCTTCTATGCGCTTGCGAACCGCATTCATCTTATTTCTCAGAGATTTAAAGAAGGTTATGCGATGGTGACCGCTGGCCTGTGACATATTATAAGATCGTCGCTGCAGAGCACCATACCAATTAAGTGTATAATCCACTAGAATGGGATCCTGACAAATGAAAAAATTGGGATTATCATGAATAATAAATAGAAAAGACGAAATATCATTTTGCACAATTATGATATTATTGGAATAGATCATCCGGTTATTATAAACCTGTAATGATCCCTGCCTATGAGAATTGCGCTTCAGGCCAAATGATTTTTTATTTTCTTTCACCATTTGTTCGACATTGTCCAGGATCTTGTCGATCTTATCCAATAACAGCAGTGGGGTGTCCTTATCTGCAAATCCTTTTATCTCTACCATATAGAGCAGTTGCTGTATGGTGTTGTCCCAAATATTTGGATTCCAGATTTCAGATGAATCAAGCATACTATAATCATTCCACAGTCTTTCTATTTTAGCTAATAATTCAGGAGAATAATGATTGAGTGAAAATTCAGCACCATCTTCAAATGTCTTTAGCTCCCATACAGCATTGGCAAACATAAATAGTTTGAATACACCCACAATCGGCTCCATGCAATAGTAGAAGAAAGGCACTTCAAATGAAGTATAGGAGATTTTAGTGTTTGGTAAATGCTTTACCTGAGCGAGATGTGAGCTAAGGCGGCTGACATAATCTTCGATACTTAGTACCGGTTGTTGCATCCCGGGTATTTGGATTTTAATAGCCTGTCCTTCGTCATAGATTATTGAATCCAGTGAGAGATTGAGTCTTTTGGCTAAATAGACAATTTCTCCAATGGAAAATGGGGTGGAATTATTTAATCGCTTATAAAATGTGCTGCTGGCCAGGCATATTTCAGATTCCAGTTCTTCTCTCAGACCGGGATTTTGACGAATTGCTTTTACTACTTCCTGAAGTATGTATTCATTTACCCGTTCACTCCAGCCTGCTATAGAATTTTCCATTAGTTACATTTTAAGTACGTTTATCTAATGCCTGGGAGAAAAAAGGACATAATTGAAATAAAAGCGGCTTGTATTGCTCCAAGTTAGAAAAAAATTGATACTATTTGCAAATCATTTAATAAAATTATTTGTTGTAAGGAATAATCTTTTAAAAATGAAGCGATTCTTATATAAACTTTTAGCGGTAGTAATTATAGTCGGAGCTGGTTTTATCGCCTTTGCCTATTATGCGAATTTTGCCAGTGGCGAACGGGTAGGAAATGTAGTCAAGCTAATGAAAAAAGGGATAATTTTCAAGACATGGGAAGGAACACTTGATATGGGAATATATCAGGGTGCGACGCCAAATAAGGGCAATGTGGCCAATACGATCTGGGAATTTAGTGTACCATCAGAAGCTGTAGCTAAGAAAATCCAACAGGCAAATGAGACCGGCAACAGAGTTTCTCTGCAATATGAAGAGAAGTTTTTCAGGTTTTTCTGGATCGGATATACAAAATATTGGGTGACTGATGTGCGTGTGATACCCAAGAATGACCCGACGCCACCGCCCATGAGCAATCCAGGCACTCCTCCTACTCAATTATAGTATAGTTTGTGGGTGGTACCCTTGAATATTTTGCATCGAATAATGTATAATTTCTGACAAGATTTTATTTTATATTTGTTGCCTATGGCAGCAAAGACGAATAAATACGCAGGTCATACTAAGGGCAAATCCCCTCAACAGACCGGCCGGCGCCTGAGTCCTACTTCAGGAGTTTCCAATGATAAAAGTAAAAAGAGCACTCCTTCATCAGGTGGTATGGCAACTTACCTGCCCTGGATTATTGCTGCGCTCTTTTTGACGCTTCTGGCCTTTTATCCCAGTTTTTCAGCTGGTTGGGTCAATTGGGATGATGAAGTCAATGTGTTGAACAATGAAGCGGTAAAGTTCCTGGACGGAGAACATCTGCGGATGATTTTTACCCATCATGTAATCGGTAACTATAATCCACTTTCTATATTGAGCTTCGCGCTTGAATGGCATTTCTTTCAGGATAATCCATTTCCTTACCATTTAAATAATGTTATTCTACACTTGCTTTGTACTACTTTAGTGTTTATTCTGAGCAAGCGGCTGGGTATGAATAACTTTCTGGCATTTATCATTACCTGCTTATTTGGTTTTCAACCCATGCGCGTAGAGAGTGTGACCTGGATTACAGAGCGCAAGGATGTTTTGTATGGCTTATTCTACCTCTGGGCACTGGTGATATATTCACGTCATGGCCTGAAAAACTCCACTATGAATGTAGTGATGATTCTGTTGATGGCCATTAGTTGTCTTTCTAAAATTCAGGCTGTTTCGCTTCCCTTGTCAATGATCGCTATTGATTATTTGAAGTCCGGGAAGATTACTATACGGGATATATTGTCAAAATGGGCCTATTTCCTTTTGGCACTGGTGATTGGTATCGTGGGACTTTATTTCCTGTCGAAGCAGGGAAGCTTGACGACAGTGGAGAGTGTTACGAATTATAATTTTTTCCAGCGGATTGTGATCGGTATATTTACTTATTTCATCTATTTAGTCAAACTCATAGCACCTTATAAACTTTCACCGCTTTATCCATACCCGGGCGAGTTCCCACCGGCTTTATATCTGAGTATCATCCCAATTGCCGGACTGGCTATTTTCTTATATCTGAAAAGAAATAAGATACCGAAAGAAATATTTTTTGGGCTTTTATTTTTTACGGTCAATGTCATGTTTATGCTCCAGGTGCTAGGTGCCGGACAGGGTTATTTGGCTGATCGCTTTACCTATATCGGTTATTTCGGGCTGTTTTTTATATTAGCTTATATCATCAAACAATTAATGCAACAGTACTCCGGATCGGCAGGCGTTGTAAAGGGAATTACTTATTGTGGCCTGGCCGTTTTCTGGTTTATGACAAACCAACAGACCCGGATCTGGCATGATAGTGTCGCACTATGGACACATGTGCTGAAATATTATAACAATGCTTCGTTACCTTTCTGGAATCGGGGAAATGCTTATCGTGATCTGGGGCAGTATGATATTGCATTGAAGGATTATAGTGATGCAATCCGGCTCGAGCCCAATAAAACCGGCCTTTACAATAGTAGGGGAAAGCTTTATTTTACACAGGGT
>CAZGKN010000058.1:14274-17384 GCA_964525915.1 uncultured Saprospiraceae bacterium
CTACCTGAACGCGATCGCTATTGATAGTACAGATAGTGAATTATTTGTCAATCTGGCTGCATCTCAGGCTAGTGTGAATAATATCCAGGGCGCCATCCATAGTTTGAAAAAAGCGATTCAATGTGATTCAAATAATCCAAATGCATATAAGACGCAGTTTATACTTAATCTGAATATGGGCAATGAGGCCGGCGCCCTGAAAGATGCAGAAAAAGCAATTGGACTGGGTCTGAGAGAAGCGGATATGTACTTTGAGCGTTCACTCATTTATCTGCGCAGATCCAATCGGGCGGCATGTATGGATGATCTGGGTACTGCGATTCGTATCGGTGGTAAGAATCTACCAATTTATCTCAAGAAGCGTTCTGAGTTGTATGAACAGGATGGGAATACAAGTGCAGCTCAGGCTGACCGTCAGGCTGCAGCCGCAATTGAAGCAAATGCTAATGGGGGTTAAGTGACTGGTCAGGAATGTTTAAAACAGGATTGATTATTTTGTCTATTCCTCTTCAGTATCCAGCGAATGATAATAGTTAAATACCAGACTCGCCTGATGTTTGCCTGCGACTGTACTTATTTCTTCCAGTGTAGCACTGGCCAGACGTTTTACACTTTTGAAATGTCTCAGTAGTTTTTCACTGGTTTTTTTACCGATTCCAGGTATTTGTGTCAGTTCAGATACCGTGAAGTTCATCGATCTCCTATGTCTGTGATAAGTAATTGCAAAGCGATGTGCCTCATTGCGCAGATGCTGAATGAGTTTAAGGCTTTCAGATTTCTTATTGATATAAAGCGGTACAGAGTCGCCAGGAAAAAAAATCTCCTCCAGACGCTTAGCAATGCCGATTAATGGAACTTTATCATCAACCCCTAGAGACTTTAACACCTCATAAGCTATCCCTAATTGCCCTTTTCCTCCATCAATAATCACGAGATCCGGCAATTCCCCACCTTCTGCGAGGACACGTGTATATCTGCGGGTGACTGCCTCTCTCATACTCGCAAAATCATCCGGACCAATTACCGTTTTTACTTTAAACTTCCGGTAATCTTTCTTGCTGGGTTTTGCATTTTTAAATACGACACAACTCGATACCGGATTTGTGCCCTGTATGTTACTATTGTCAAAACATTCGATATGGACTGGTAACTTTTCCAATCCCAGATCCTGCTTCAGTGTTTGCATTATGCGCATCTCAGAAGTGACCTTAGGCTTTGAAGCATTTTCTTTCTTTTTCTGCAACAGGTAATAAGTAATATTTTTCTGTGCGAGCTCCAGCAGTTTCTTTTTGTCTCCTATGACCGGTACGGTGATTTTAATGGCTGAGTCCTCCAGCTCGATCCGGTTATCAGCTACGATTATCTCAGAAGCTACACTGCCGAATTTATCCCGTATTCGCTCGATAGCATAACCGAAAATCTTACCTTCATCGTCATTGAGGTTTAGCACTACTTCCTGAATAAATGTATTGATAAGTGCGCCATTGACGATCTTAAGATATTGAATATAAGCGATACCTTTTTCCATAAAAGTAGCAAAGACATCCACATCCTGGATCACAGGACTCACTACCATTGATTTGGACTGATAATCATCGAAGAGTGATAATTTTTCTTTACAAATTTCTGCTTGTTCGAACTCCAGTCGCTCTGCATAGTACGCCATTTCCTCGCGGAGATGATTTTTCACTTCCACGAAATTACCTTTCATTATATTGATGATTTGCTGGATTTTTCTGTCATATTCCTCTTCTGTTTCGAATCCTTCACAAGGCCCCATGCAGTTTTTGATATGGTATTCCAGACACACTTTGAACTTCCCTGCTTTGATGTTGGCTGGTGTCAGGTTAAGTGAACAGGTTCGCAATGGGAAGAGCTTTTTAATCAGGTGTAGGATTTGCTCTACTTTGTATTTCGATGTATAGGGTCCGAAATACCGGGATCCGTCTCTGATGACAGTGCGGGTGTAAAAGACACGGGGGAAATTCTCTTTTTTTATGCAAATATAGCCGTACGATTTCCCATCTTTCAGCATTACATTGTACTTGGGCTGCCAGCTTTTGATAAAAGTATTTTCTAATAACAGAGCGTCATGCTCAGTTTCTACTATTGTATATTCGATATTTGCTGCCTGGGCCACCATCATGCTGGTCTTGGATGATTTTGTGTTTTGGCTATTGAAATAAGAGCTTAGCCTGGCGCGCAACGATTTAGCTTTTCCCACGTAAATCACAGTTCCTGCTTCATCCACAAAGCGATAGACTCCCGGTTTACGGGGGATGGAATTACTCATTTCGCTGAACTGTTTCTTGTTCATAGTCAGATGCAAAGTAATGAAAAATATAAGATCTGAATCGGTAGATTTTTAACATTGATGGTAAAATCAATATTCCTAAAAGTGCTTACAAATTATTTTTATTGGCTCTGAAAAAACTAAAAATAGTTGTTCCATAATTCCTGTGAGATTGATAGTTCCGGTGACCCTCGAAATTGTGCTGTGGATTGTGTTCCAGTACAAGTAATCCATCCGGGTCAAGGAGATTATTATCAAATATTAAATCCGGAATATCAGGAATATTTGTCAATGGATAGGGCGGACCTGCGAAAATGTAGTCAAAAGATGAGTTACTATTTTTAATAAATTGGAAAACATCTGCTTTATTGATTTGAATTTTGTCATTGATTTTCAGTTCCTGAGTTAATTGACTGATAAATCGTACACAGGGGCCGAATTTATCGACGTAGGTCGTGTCCTGGCAACCTCTGCTAATGAATTCCAGGCTATGGCTACCGGTGCCGCCGAATAAATCCAACATTTTAACTGAGCTAAAATCCAATTGGTTTTGTAATATATTAAATAAACCCTCTTTAGCTATGTCAGTTGTAGGGCGTGTAGGCCATTTATCTGCCGGTGGATAGAATCGTCTGCCACCTAATGTGCCTGCTATGATTCGCATGCACCTAAAGCAAACAAATCGAAATACACATGATCAGGCACTTCATTTAATGATGCAATTCCATTCCAGGTATTACTGATGAAATCAATATTTTTTACATAGCGGAGAATCGTGTTCATTAATTTGGAACCGATAGTAATTTTTCCTGTAAAG
>CAZGKN010000059.1:0-16933 GCA_964525915.1 uncultured Saprospiraceae bacterium
TGGCTGAGCTATCAAAGTAGTAAATGCTGTCAGTGTAAAAATCAGGATTGGTAAAATTCTTTTCATTGTTAGTGTAAATTTTCTGCAAAGCTATAAAATTCAGGAGGAATATATATTAATTTTTGTTTATTAACATATTTCTTTCAGGCATAAGCAGTCAATTTACAGGCATTAAAGTTTGAGATTGCTTCGTCGTTGCCTCATTGCAATAACACACCCACGTCATTGCGATGACGACGCAGGAGGAAGAAGCAATCTTATGCTGAGAAACTAAGCATAAACTCGCATCTGACTTTTATGCGGCATTAAAATATGAGATTGCTTCGTCGTACCTCCTCCCAATGACGTGGTGTGACAAAGATTGCTTCGTCGTATCCTCCTCGCAATGACGATATACGACTTTATGCAAACGCACAAATACACTCCCAGCCCATTCGTAATTAAAAGATTCGTATTTCGTAATTGACTCTACCTTTGCAGGATCATCTTCTCTGTAGCGACATCCTGACCGGAGCTAAGCACCATCAGATAGACGCCATTCTGTATGTCCTCTGGCAACTGAACCATCGCAGTACCATTCATAGCGTGAGTAAACACCATCCTACCCTGAGTATCATAGACAGTCAGCACTGCATCACCACTGAGATCCGGGCTACTGATCTGGCCCTGTACTGTTGCATGCACACCAAGGCCTGTCCGACCTACACGTGCAGTGGCTAAACGCGAAGTTGTTGTCAGGCCATCATAATCCACACCGATTATTCGATAGTAATTCATACCTGCCTCAGGTCTGCGATCGGTGTAGGAATAGCTATTCACCCGCTCACGTAGTTCATTTGCATCTACCCTGCCGATAGTCCGAAAGTCACGCGCATCAGTGCTACGTTGGATCTCGAAATGAGAGACATTCTCTTCTTCAGCAGTCTGCCAATTCAGATAGTTCACTGTCTGTCTGTTCAGAGCACTAAAACTGATAAAGTTAAGTGGCAGGACTGTGCCAACTACTAATTTGATATCATCGAGCCCGAATTCATCCCGGTCATTACTTCCACTAACATCATCACCTGTCCATCTTAAATATAGAAAATCCCCACTTTTAAGATTCAGACCTGTTATATTCCCACCCCTGGATGCATAATCAAACCACGTTCCTGAATTCGGTATTAGCGGTGAAGTATAATCCCAGGCAGTTTGATTCGTAAAGTTAGTACCATCTGTAGAGTATGAGAAATTAAAACTATTCGAGCGCTGCCCATTATTTCTTACAATCAGATTATAACTTAAATTTACTTCATCTAATCGCTTCCCGGATTGTTGCCATTTCACCCTAAGTGTAATCGTTCCCGGAGTCCAGTCATCTGCCGTAGGTTGAATCCATAAACAGGTATCTTTAGGATTTTGACCTGTACCATCTCCGATAAATGAATAAATGCCCCCTGTGGTTACTCCCCCATTATTCGTTATTCCACGGGCATAATCACCGGCAGTATTGCTCGCACCATACACTAAATCACCATCAGACATTCCGGTCACTGCCCAGGAATTAGAATTGAGCATACCGGCTGTAGGTGAAGGATCAAAGCCTTTACCCTGGAAATAGCCATTACCGATTTCTGAAGGCATATTGCCACTGAAATCAATGTAAAGTGAATTTTGTGAACTTGAAAGGACAAACTGTGCTTGTAAAGGAAACTGCACAATACAGCAAACAATAATTAAGTAAAATATCTTTTTCATTTTAAAAGTTTTAATACAATCAAATAATTATTAACTATTTTGTATTAAATACTGCTTAATAAAAATTAAAGATAATTCTGCAATTCCTGCAAAATCTTAAATATTGCTTAATTACAATCAAAGGTAAATTGTTTGCACTGTCCTTGCACCGATATAGTAAGAATTTACTATAAGTAATGACTAATAAGTAGCTATAAACTAAATACATATAGTAAGTTTACTCCCTCTCAGTTTTAAGTTTTGTTTTGAGTTCCGACTGCTGTTCCTGCCATTCTTTGATCCTGGCTTCATGTCCGGAGAGTAACACTTCGGGTACTTCCCTGCCCCGCCACACTGCCGGTCGGGTATAAACCGGTGGCGCCAGCAAGCCATCCTGATGACTGTCACTGAGTGCCGAAGATTCATCGGAAAGCACACCCGGTATGAGACGGACGATAGCATCTGCTACGACTGCAGCCGCCAGTTCACCGCTACTGATCACGTAATCACCGATAGAAAGCTCCCGGGTGACATAATGATCCCGGATTCGTTGATCTATGCCCTTGTAGTGACCACAGATCATCAGTAGTCGTTGTGTAAGTGACAGCGCATTTGCCATAGGCTGATCAAAATCATCACCATCCGGTGTCAGATAGATGATCTCATCATAGCTATTCGTTGCCAGTAAGGCATCGATACAGGCAGCCAACGGCTCAGGACGGAGCACCATACCCGCCTCTCCTCCGTAAGCATAGTCATCAACCTGAAGACTACGACCCAGCCCATAAGGCCTGAGCGGTAGGATATTGACACTACACAGGCCCTTCTCCTGCGCACGTCGCATGATCGACTGCGTGAAATAACCACTGATCGAGTCGGGAATGACAGCGATGATATCTATTACCATAGATGAACTATTAAGATTCTCATTTTTATATGCAAAATAAATGTTTTACATTTGTTTCTATAAATAAAGCAGATATGAATATTAAAATTTTTACACTTTTCTTCATACTATGCCTCAATACTTCATTATCAGCCCAACTCAAATTTACAAATCAGAGCGATACTTATTTCCCCGGTAAACCCGGTTATTCGGGTTCACCAATCGCCATAGCCGATGTGAATCAGGATGGACTCGACGACATTGTACGGATCAACAAAGGTACGCTGGAAGTCCTTTACCAGCAACTCGATGGCAGTGCATTCAAGGTAGTCAGCTATCAGAAACTGCCGGGAGATATATTCGCCTTAGCCGCAGCCAATCTCGATAATGACCGTGAACTGGAAACCATCTTTCGCAATGTAGGCGAAGTCTATGTAATACAGCTTCTACCGACCTACAGCATACAGCAGGTAGCCACCGGTGTATTTACCCAGAGTATCTCTATCGCAGATATCAATGGTGATCGAAAGAACGATATCTTCATCGCCAATGACGTGAACGACAATCTCCTACTGATGAATAAAGGAAATGGTCTGATGGTCAGAGACACTACTCGTTTCCCACCAAAATTCACCGAAAAAGAAAATCTGCGTGGTAACTATGGGACTGTATTTTCAGATGTCGATCTCGATGGTGATATCGATATGTATGTCACTAAATGTATACCGAATGGTGGCCCTACTCACCCCGGACGAATCAATATACTTTACCTCAATAATGGCACCGGTCATTTTACGATCGCACCGGAATCAGTCGGCTTAAACTCGACAGATCAGGGTTGGTCCACTGACTTCGGTGACTATGACCAGGATGGTGACTTCGATGCAGTCATCGTCAATCATGATGGAGATAATAAACTCTATCGCAATGATCACGGTGTCTTCAGGGATATGTCAGACAGTATCGATCTGGGATCCAGTGCAACAGCGCTACAGGTCAAATGGGTCGATCTTAACAATGATTCCTGGCCGGACATCTTAATTGGCGGTGAAGAGCATGTAGTCATCATGAACAATGGCAATGGCACTTTTACAAAAGCAAACAATCCCTTTGGGCTGAATAATATGCTCAGTTATGGCCTGGGTGACCTGAATCGCGATGGTAAGGTGGATATCTATGCCAGCTATGGCAGCAATATCACCGTGCCTTCAGATATCCCCGACCGCTTGTTTATTAATAATACGCCGAATCCCGGTCATTTCTATGGCCTAAGGATACTGGATTCGCTGCACAATGAAGCTATTGGCGCTAAGGCAATACTTTATACCAATCGTGCTGCTTATCTCCAGGAAATCAAAGTAGGTGATGCGTATGGAATTTGTAATTCAAGCCAACTCATCTACCATTTCGGAGCTAATGAGCATATTGATTCACTAAAGATTATGTGGCTTTCCGGTAAAAAACGAACATTGACCCAGAAAAAAGATTTCGAACGCAAGTTTCTCGTTCCTGATTTGTTCTACACATTCGCCGAGGATGAATGCCAGTCTCCACAGATTGTCTTTACAGTGCAAGATGACAAATATCAGTTTTGTGATGGCGATTCAGTTATAGTTAAGCTTACTGGTGATGGCAATTATTTTTTCACTACTGATTCAGCATCCCATATTGACACAAAAATTATAAAAGAAACAACGCTAATCGGTGCTGTCGCCAGCAATGGTGAGTGCAAGACCTGGACACCGCTCTACCTCATAGAAAAAGACCCGACACAAACAGTTAGTCTGGAATACTTCAAACAACAATCCTACTGCAAGGGAGATTCTGTGACCTTCACTACAGATTCGCCACTGGATATCCTGAGTTGGCAGGATGGTAGCAATCAGGACATATATCATGCTACAGCGGATGGTCCGGTATATGCCAAAGTAAAAGGCCTGTGCAATGATATCTACTCTGACACTGTAAGCCTGACATTCACTGTTTCGCCTGCACCTGTAGCTGTGCATGATACCATAGCAAAAGATTCATCCGCTACTTTATATGCCATAGGTGACAGTATCTGGTGGTATAAATCACCGGATCAGCTAATTCCGGATCAAATCGGTGGTGCATACCACACTGGGCCTCTGACTATCAATGATACACTCTTTGCACGAAATCTGCTCATACAGGGCATTACATCATTACTCACAGGCTTACCTATTGATTCCAGTGCCAGTGCTTATGGCAGTGCGGATCTGAATGGTGGATTGTATTTCGATACCTATCAGGATATCATACTGCATTCTGTCAATGTAGAGACACATACCGCAGGCAAACGAAAGTTTGTAGTAGTCGATGAAGTAGGCAACCTGATTAGTTCGGCAGACGTCGATTTAGTCACAGGCAAACAAACAGTTAATCTGGAAATGTCCATCCCGAAGGGAAATGACTTTATCCTGACCACAGATGAGAAAGTCAACCTGCAATCGCTGGGTGTCAACGGACCTTTCCTGACGAGAGACAGAGACAAGGCACATTTTGAGAATTATAAGATTCCGGATCTGCTCAATATTAAGGGTTCCAGTCTGGGTACCCGCTATTACTTCTATTTTTATGACTGGAATGTAGGTACACCACTATCTAATTGCCTCAGTGATGCAGTACCGGTGATTGCTTACCAGAAGGATGGTCTGTCCCTAAAAAATCTCAATGCAAGAGTATTTCCGGTCACTTACACAGGATCAACATTTGAATTCAGTGCACCACTTACAGGTGATGTGGATATCCGCTTGATGCATATCAGTGGGAAAGTAATATCACAACAGACAATTAACCTTATGAAAGGACAGGAAAGCACACTACAAGCAAAAGACCTGATTCCCGGCATATATCTAATCCAGTTGACCGATGGGAAACAGAATTATGTAGCGAAAGTGGCCGTTCCAAAATAAATTACAGTGTATAACAATTAATTCACTTCACATCACCCTATATTTGAAGGAGAAATTAATTAACCAATGATTCAGCGAATACAGTCTGTCTATTTATTTTTAGTTGCCCTCATTGCATCATTATTGTATCTGCCTTCATTCTCCTTTGTGCAGTCATCCAACGGTGTGGCCAAAGCGGGAATCTGGGCGGATGGCCGCTTCAATGCCTATGACAATATCTCCCTATTAATATTGACCGGTGGTATAGCGGGCATCGCTTTATTCACACTATTTATGTACAAAAACCGGAAAGCACAAATCAAGATGACCTACTTATTAATGTTTTTGATTGTTGTGGTCATGGCAATTATTGCCTGGTTTCTCTACCAAAATATTAATCCACCCACCGGTGAAAAACAAGCCGTCACTGTCAATTTAGGGCTAATCATACCGATATTGACCGCTATACTGGTACTTTTAGCCCGGAAATATATCCGACGAGATGAAGGTATTGTACGGTCGATGGATCGATTGAGATAAATACAAATCATTGTGATGACGACGCAAAAGTAAGAAGCAATAAAAATAACCACGTCATTGCAATGACGACGCAGGAGGAAGAAGCAATTTTACTCTCAGGATTCGATAAAAATCTCAAATCAGATTGCTTACGACACTAAAGTTTAAGATTGCTTCACGACAAGCCCTATACAAACCCAAATCAGGCCTAAAAGCAAAAATATTATATATTCACTTTTCATCCTAATTTTACGTTGATACTTTTATAACAATTATAAATTCCGGCAAATGCAAACATTAGTTCCACCGGTATTAGACCAGGAGGAGGTGCTGATTATACAGCGCGCATACCGGCATTTGCTCAAAAGTATTAAATCCGACCTCACCAAAGAAGATCATAGTTTCATCCGTAAAGCGTATGAAGTCGCTGTGCAGGCGCATGCCAAGCAAAGACGTAAATCAGGCGAACCCTACATCCTACACCCGATAGAAGTTGCACGCATTTGTGCGCAGGAAATAGGCCTGGGACCGACCGCTATCGTAGCTGCACTGCTTCATGATGTAGTTGAAGATACGGATGTGACACTGGAAGATATCCGGCGAATGTTCAATAATAAGATTGCCAATATCGTAGATGGTCTCACCAAATTGGATGGTAGTTACAATTCAGATAGTCCGCAAGCTGAAAATTTCAGGAAAGTACTATCGACTCTTAGTTCTGATGTCCGTGTAGTGCTGATAAAAATGGCTGACCGTCTGCACAATATGCGTACGCTCGGCTCAATGCCCCGGGATAAACAGTTGAAGATAGCCTCAGAGACCAGCTATATCTATGCGCCACTGGCACATCGATTGGGATTGTATAGCATAAAAACTGAGTTTCGGGATATCTGTCTGAAAATAATGGAGCCGGATCTCTACAATGAAATCAATAATAACCTGATACTTACTAAAAGGAGCCGTAATTCATATATCAGTAATTTTATCAAAAGACTGAAGTCTCATCTCGATGAACTTGATGTGCCGTTTCACATTTTAGGCCGGGTGAAATCCATCTCATCCATCGCAGATAAAATAAAGACGAAGCAAGTTCCTTTCGATGAGATCTATGACTTATTTGCCATCCGGATCATCCTCGATGCGCCACCACAGAAAGAAAAGAGCGCCTGTTGGCAAGTATATAGCATCATCTCCGATGTTTATCCACCGATCCCTGAACGATTTAAAGATTGGATCACACGGCCGAAATCCAATGGGTATGAATCACTGCACACTACGGTGATTGGACCCGGAGGTCGATATGTAGAAGTACAAATACGTACAGCAAGGATGGATGAAATTGCCGAACGTGGTTTTGCTGCACACTGGAAGTACAAAGGGATCAAACAATCCAGCGCCAATGTCTATGACATCTGGCTCGATAGTCTGAGGGGTTTACTGGATGATCAGGAAAAAGATGCCCTCGAGTTCCTATCCGACTTCAAGAGTAATCTCTATGCCGAGGAAGTGTATGCCTATACACCAAAAGGTGAAGTGAAAGTTCTCCCAAAAGGCGCGACAGTATTAGATTTTGCCTTTTCTATCCACACGGATATCGGTTATCATGCCCACAGTTTCAAAGTCAATAACAAGTTGGTACCGATGGGTTATCAATTGGAGAATGGCGATCAGGTCCATGTAAACACAAATAAGAATCAAAAACCCAATGAAAACTGGCTGAAGTTAGTAATGACCGGCAAGGCCAAGTCAAAAATCAAACAGGCAATTAAGGAATCTGACCGTGAGCAGACAGATTATGGCAAAGAAGAGCTGGAGCGTAAGTTCAATGCACTGAAGCTGGATTTCGAAGAGAATATCGAATTTCTGGTCAGGCATTATGGATACAAAAACCGGACTGATCTATACAGGGCTATTATCAACGACCAGGTAAAAATAAATTTAAAGAAGTTTAAAATCGAGAATGGCAAATTAGCCTTGTATATAGATGAAATAAAGCCTGTCATCCCGGAATATATACCGGATGAGACGAAAGCAATAAAGCCCAATGCTCTGAAGAGCATGCTTTTGATCAATGGTGAACCTGCGGATAAGTTTTCCTTCCAGTATGCGACCTGCTGCAACCCGGTGACCGGTGATCCGATATTTGCGTACAACAGCTCGGCCAATATCTTGAAAATACATCGGGTCTCCTGCCCGAATGCTGAACACCTGATGGCCAACTATGGATACCGGGTGCTTAAAGCTGAATGGCTCGATGGTGTGAAGGGCGACTTCGCAGCTACGCTGGTAATCAAAGGCATGGACGATGGCCCGGGAATTATCCAGTCGATCACACAAAATATATACAACCTGGGATTAAATATCCGTTCTTTTCATATTGATGGAAATGAAGGCTACTTTGAAGGTCGAGTAAAACTCGTAGTCGGAAATATCAATCAGCTCAATTCAGCCATTGAGGCAATTAACAATCTGACCTATGTATCTTCTGTAATGCGCATTGATGAAGGCGTTTAAAATGCAATTACGGCGAATCAATTTAGTGCGGCAATCAAAAGTTACCTACAAATAACCATATATTCATAAGTTTTACAAATATGATTGAACACCTACGGAGTTCCTTTCTTTCTCTTAGCTTACCCGGCACTGTGCTTCGCTTGTACCGGGTTATTCATTTTAAACTCCTACGGAGTTAGATATTTAATCGCCATGTTAATTCTCCGTAATAATCAAAATATCTCCAATACAAAATAGGCAGCGTGATGGCTATCTTCTCATTTTAAAAATGATGAAACTTTTATCTATGACTCGAATCATACTAAATCTCACACGGAGGTAAAATGCCGAAGGTATTTAATATCAATAACCTCGCGCAAACGAAGTGCAGCCCGAGGCTCGAAAATAAACTACCCCGAACTCCTAAGGAGTTCAATGTGGAGAATATTTTTATTTGTTTGCTGATATCATCTATGTGCTCACCTTTATAAATATTTAACCTGACCACTTTTTATGTGTGAACACCTATGGAGTAAAGTGTTATTTCCGAATACATTCTAAGTAGAAATATAAATTAAAGGTCTTGCAATCCATATAATCGAAAGGCATGTTCGATTTGTTTTACACGGTATCATTCATCAGATTTGCTGGAATCAAATAATCGCCGTAACTTAGCTTTATTAAATCTAAATAAAAATAATGATCCCCGGTCATACTATCCAGGACAAAGGAACGCTACACAATATCTATGATGGCGTCGTGAATGTGTTCACTGAATATCTCGAAAAACACAGCTACCGAAAGACACCTGAACGATATGCTATCCTCGATGAAATATATAATCGTCAGGGACATTTCGATGCAGAGACATTATACTATGAGATGAAAAACAATAATTACCGGGTGTCCAGAGCTACTGTTTATAATACACTGGAATTATTACTGGATTGTGATCTGGTAAAAAAACACCAGTTTGGTAAGAACCTCGCGCAGTACGAAAAATCTTACGGATTCAAGCAACATGATCATCTGATCTGTGAGAATTGCGGCAAAGTTCTCGAGTTTTGTGACCCGCGCATCCAAACAATCAAAGACATGATCGGTGAGTATTACAATTTTGAAATATCACATCACTCTCTGGTCTTTTATGGTCACTGCAAAGATGGCTGCCCCGGCAAGAGTGATTTATAAAGCCAATTGATCTATGCTGACATTGGTCTATTGCGCCTATGTGCTATTCCTATCTTATGCCATTCTTCAGCTATTTTTTGCTTTTAAATGGTTGACCATCCGGCAGGATAACATTTATGCCACACAGACAACATACTTTAGTGTAATAGTACCTTTTAAAAATGAAGAATCCAATCTGACCAATTGCATTCAATCCATTTTAAATCAAAATTACCCCCCATCAAATTTTGAGATCTTGTTGATTGATGATCATTCTACTGATCAGAGTCAGGAGATAGCCCTCCGGTTCAATGAAAATTTTCCAGACCTGATTCAGTATAAGCTCTCTAATGGGAATGGCAAAAAAGCAGCCATAGCAACAGGGATAGTCAATAGTAAATTTCAACACATAATTACTATTGATGCAGACTGTACTGTTGATTCAAAGTGGCTAAATAATTTTGATTCATATTTTATCGATTCTTCGGAAAGTGTTATTGTCGGTCCAGTGTTATTAAAGCCCGGAAGAGAAACAGCGTTTCATTATTTTCAGGCACTGGAATTTATGGGATTGAATGTAATAACAATTGTCGCCGGCCGCAACCGTTATTTCTATAATGGAAGCGGTGCTAATTTGGGATTTACCAAATCAATATATCAAAAATACCGTGAGTCTGAATCAGATAAGAGCATTAGTTCCGGTGACGATATATTTCTGATCGCATCGGCGGTAGAACAGAAGACCAGAGTCATTTACCCAAAGAATAAATCCATGGTAGCCTATAGCCAGACGGAGACTAACTGGAATGCTTTCATCAACCAACGCTTGCGCTGGGGAGCCAAATCTCGCTTCTACCCTACTAATTTACTGTTTCTCACCTGGCTTCTACCTGTATTATCATCCTTTGGTATTGTAATGATATTAGTACTCGGGTGTATTACATTTTCATTTCTCTTTTTCGAACTACTTGTTTTTTCTCTACTTTTAAAGTTTGCTACTGATTACTGTTTGTTAAAAGTGGGAAATGACTTCTATCGGTCTCCTGGCTTCAGATTTTTCATAATATCAGAATTGTATCACATTTTCTACCTCAATGCGCTCAGCCTTCGGATGTTATTCAGTCGAAATTTTAATTGGAAAGGTCGCAGTTTAAATAAATAGCCTTAAAATCAAATATAGTTACCAGAAATAGCTATAAATTGATAAAATAATTGTAGCATTGAGTGAATAAACATTGATTGTGGATATAAAAATCTATCCTACCCCGCTCAGTGGCAATATCCAGTGCCCACCTTCAAAAAGCATAAGTCAGCGTGCGCTGATTGCCTCATTATTACATCGGGGTGAAAGCATCTTACATAATTTTGGAAACAGTGCTGATGAAAATGCAACCCTCAAAGCAATACAATCACTGGGCGCAGAAGTAATACGAAAGGAAAACACACTTCATATTAACAGTAATGGAATCAAACCATTAGGCAATATCATTACTGTTGGTGAGAGTGGATTTACAGCCAGAGTGCTCACTTCCATCATCGGAGCAATCGATGAAGAAATCATAATCGAAGGCACAGGTAGTTTACTTCGCCGAAACATGTCATTTTTCAGCAATGAATTAACAAAACTTGGGATACAAGTTCAGGATACAGATGGAAAGTTTCCTGTAAAAATTAAAGGTCCGGCGAAACTACAACCGATTACGGTGGATGCGCACGGTTCTTCGCAGTATATCAGTGGCTTATTATTCCTGTTTGCTTATTGTAGCAATGATGCAAAAACAATTATCGTTACTAATCTCGTCTCCTGCCCATATATTGATATGACCATTGCTGTGATTCATGCATTTCGGTTGGCCCAAATCAATAAAGAAAGTACAAATACTTATACAATCAGCCCCTGGAATGAAGCAACTCAGGAAAAAATCGAATATACCATCGAAAATGACTGGAGCAATGCCGCACTCTTGTTGTGCGCTGCCAGTTTTAATCAGGGATTGACAATATCCGGTTTGTCAGATGCTTCGATTCAGGGGGATAGACAAATACTGGATTATCTCATTTCTGCTGGAGGATCTCTGGTATGGAAGGATAACGTAATTAGCATTCAGGGGAATTTAAATAAATCATTCTCTGTCGATTTAAGTGATCAACCTGATTTATTTCCACCACTGGCAATGCTGGCCATGGCTTGTCCCGGAACATCAGAAATTGCAGGAGTACACAGGTTGAAAGACAAGGAAAGTGACCGGGCTGAATCAATCCGAAAAGCAATCAGATGTATGGGTGGCATGATTGAGATTAGGAACGATAGTATGCTGATCAATGGTCCACAGCACTTATTGGGCGGAGTGGTCAATCCACACAATGATCATCGTATTGCGATGATGACCGGCCTGCTGGCTACCGCTGCAGAATACCCAACAATCCTTTTAAACGCTGATTGCATCAATAAATCTTATCCAACCTTCTGGAAATCAATGGAGGGAGCCGGTGCCCACATTGAATATATGTAGAGCTGATATTTTTTAAATCAACCGTTATTTACCTTTTAGTTAAAAGTAAAAATTCATACCCAGACTCGGTAATATCGGCAACTGATTCACTCTTTCGTAAGTGAGTCTGTTGAAATAAAACAAATTATCCCGGTCATAAGCATTGGTTACTGAGGCTGAAACTTCCAGTCGGGAACGGTTTGTAAAATTAAATGTCTTTTTTACAGAAATATCCAATCGGTGATAATCAATGAGCCGACCTGCATTGCGCTGTGACTCATATACAATACCAATGTTACCATTTGAATTAATGAAATCTGTTTCCAGACCGACATTGGGAATCTGATCATAGAATCCTATAGCTCTGGTGAATGGGAATCCGGAACCGAAGTTCCACCGGAGACTAACTTCCAGATCCTTTTTCTTACCAAAAGCAACTGAAGCCAGGAAATTGATATTATGTGTACGGTCATAGATCGTAGGATATTCCTGTCGTCCATCATTGTGTGTGACCTTAGCATAGCTATAAGTAGCCCAAATGTAGTATCTGTCCATCTTAAATTTACCTGTCAGGTCAATACCATAGGCCTTACCACTTTCCACCAGATAATTCGCTTCTGTGGAAGTTGCTTTATTTCTGTTGATATTGATTAATGTAGAGAAATTTTTATAATACGGTTCCAGACCCAGTTCGATATGTCGGGTGAGGTCATATTCTACGCCAAACAAGTAATGCGTTGCTTTTTGCAATACACTATTCGGCCGCTTACCTGTTTTATAATCAATTACTTTTTCTTCCGGCCCTGTCAGGAATCCATTAAACAGGTTCACCACATCCCGATCATCCACGGTGCTGAGTAGATTCTGACTATACAGACCTGCTGCAGCCTTTAATCGCAATACACCATTCACATTATATTTCATACCAATTCGTGGCTCAGGGCTCAGTGCATTTATTCCCTGGTAGTAATGCAAGCGCAGCCCCGGTTGTAATACCAGATTACCAATGATCATCTTATGCTTCACGTAAAATGAAAGTTCGGTCGTATTCTCCTCCTGATCAATGATGTACTTGAGGAAGTTAGTATAAGTTAACTTAGTCTTAATACCCTGGATATCAATTCCAAACTTAGTTTCGCTCTTCGCACCATAACTGGTGATATTCATACCCACCTGAAAATTATTCAATTTAGAAGTTCGCGGAGCAAAACCCTCTTCAAGCAATTGTATATCATAATTAGATAAATTAAAGGTACCACCGAGTGAAATACTGGAGCCGGAAGGGTAAATTATGAAATTTGTTCCCATTCCGAAGTTATTCCATTCAAAATTAGTGCTTTGGTTATAGTCCACCTTGTCATTAAACTTAAAGCTGAAGATATCTATCTTACTACCATTGTTCAGCCCCAGACTTACCTTACCATAGTAATCACTAAAATCAAAAGGTAGTCCCTTATCATTCACATAGCTATACAGACTCTTTGAAGTGTAATCAAGAAGTGACTTCTTGGCAGATAATAAAAAGGAAGCAGTAAAAGGTTTATCCTGCCTCAGTTTTACCAATGGTCCTTCCAAAACAACTTTGCCCGCAAATGGATTAATCCCCACTACTCCACCAAAATTCTTTTTATTTCCATCCTTGGTCTGAATATCGACCACTGCGCTCACTCTGCCGCCATAATCTACATTGAAGCCTGCAGATAATACATCAATTGTACGAATCGTCTCGGTCTCAAACACTGAAAACAAACCTATGCTATGAAACGGATTGAAAATAGTCATCCCATCGAGCAAAATCTTATTTTGTACCGGTGATCCACCGCGGATATAGATTTGCCCGCCCTGGTCACCTGTACTTACGATTCCAGGCAGCACTGGAAGATATTGGGCGATATCTACTTCACCTCCGATTGATGGCAAGGCTTTTATTTCTTTAGGTGTCACCGTGATTTCACCGGCTTTCACTTCTGTTCGTTTTGCAATAGCATCACCGACGATGTTGATCTCATCCAGGAGTTGAGTAGATTCCTTCAAAAATGTTTTCGTGTAAGTTATTCCCTTATTTGCGATATTAACCACAGTCGTAACTGTATCATAGCCTACATAAGAAAACACGATTTGTTGCTCACCTGATGGAGCATCAGTGATATTATAAAACCCATGTTCATCGGTGACAGTTACAATTTTTGTACCCTTTATCCAGACAGTACCTGAAATGATACCATTTCCATCAGCAGCATCATATACATTCCCTCTGACGATAGTGCGCTGTGCTGAAAGAGATTGGGTAATTGTTATCACAAAGAATAAAAGTAAAAGTCGTAACTGCATTTCTTAAGTTTATCTAAAAGCGAGCAAATTTAATAGTTAATTCAACTTCCGGTTTAAAAAATATAAAATTAACATCAGACTAAGCCTAATACTTCATTTTTAATAGAAATCACTTGTTTTAGATTATTAAGATCTCGCTTGTGTCTTTTTTTGATAGCCCTGGAATTTAGCAACCAATATAGTCTGAATAAAAATGTTTTTGGAAAATACTCTGCTGAGAAATTAACGTTGCTTCTATGCTTAGCTTCTTCTGAGATTTCCACTTTTAATAAAATATTCACCCATTTATTCTCTAATTGTGTATGGATTAATGTAGGTACTATCAATTCAAGGATCCGGGTATGAAATTTTACTTTCGTATTTCGAAAACCAAAGATATACCAGGCTTCACTACCTTTTTCATCGCTCTCACCACTGATGGTAATATACTGGTTAAATCGAGTCAACCATAATATTAAATTTTCCTTATCAAGTAAAAAATCATAAACTTCCCGGGGAGGTTTATCAATAGATGTTTCTGCTTCAAAATTCATTTAAAAGTATGTGCGCCAATCCAAAATTAGTAATAAAATTCAGATAAATAGTTAATTTAATAAGCGCTCAAGATCCTCCGGTGTATTGATCTCTATACTATCCAAATCAGTTAGTTGTACCCGAACATGGTATTCATTCTCGATCCAGCGAAGTGCTGTGATATCTTCAGATTTCTCCAGATTACTTTCATTGATTCCGGTTACCTCCAGTAAAATATCTCTTCTGAATCCATACAAACCGATATGCTTATAATAAGGTTGGCGAAGCAACCATTCTTCCACTGGCGCTTTATGATAGTATGGTATAGGATGCCGGCTCAGATAGATTGCTTCCTGATCCATTCCAAAAACGATTTTAACAATGTCCGGATCCAGCAAATCCTCGTCTTCACGTATCGCCTTAGCCAGGGTAGAAATATCCGTTCGTTCGCTGTACATGATACCTTTTGCCAACAGGTCAATCTGTACTGACATGATAAAGGGTTCATCACAATGGATATAAATAACAGCGTCGAATTCCGGATGACGGCCAGCTACTTCAGCAATCCTTTCCAGTCCGGATTTATGAAAAGACTCAGTCATTTCAACTGGTATATTCAGTTGTTGGCAGGCAGCGTAAATGGCATCATGATCTGTCGCCACTATGACTTCATCAAGAAATTCTGAGGTATTCACCTGATCAAACACCCGCTGTATTAAAGGCTTTCCATCAATGTCTGCCAATGGTTTACCCGGAAATCGGCTGGAGTTGAACTGGGCTGGTATAATACCTAAAAATCGCATATAAATAATTTAGTTTCTCAATGGCTTTCCTTTTTCCAGCATGTGCTGAATCCGTTGTAGTGTTTTTTGTTCACCACACAGACTAAGGAAGGCTTCGCGTTCCAAATCTAACAAATATTGTTCACTCACCATCTGTGGTAAGGATAAATCTCCACCACACAGCACCCAGGCTATTTTCCGCGCGATATGTATATCATACTCCGTAGCGTATCCACCCAACAACAATGAATGTGCTGCAGTATAAAGTGCACCTAAACCCTGCTGTCCCAACACCTGGATATCCTGCCTTGGTGTAGGAGCCACATATTGGCTGGATAATTCGATAACCTTTTCCTTCGCTCTGTAAATTACATCCGGTTGATATAGTACTGTAAAATCTTTTGTATTCAGATAATCATTTTCATAAGCTTCAATCGCTGAAGTAGCTACCTGTGCAGTGGCAATTGTCTTAAAATGATTGATTAGTGCAGGTATTTTTACTTCTTCAGCAGTAAATGAATCACCGGTTCGCACTGCAAATTCCTTTGTCCCGCCACCGCCCGGTAACAGCCCCACGCCTACTTCTACCAGTCCAATGTATGACTCTGCAGCAGCAGCAGTCGCGTCACAATGCATGATCATCTCACATCCGCCACCGAAAACATATCCTTGTGTAGCCGCCACTACCGGAATTTTACTATACCTGCAGCGCATTGTCGTATTCTGAAAGAGCCTGACCGCCTGATCCAATTCCATAAATTCCTGCTCATAGGCCAACATGGCAACCATCATCAGATTCGCACCCACAGTGAAGTTAGGACTGTGATTTCCGATGACCAGTCCGCGCCAGTGCCCATCCTCTGCCCGGGTAATTGCCTCCTGTACGCCATTGAGTATGCCTCCACCGATGGCATTCATCTTCGAAGTAAATTCCAGACACAGGACATCATCACCGATGTCATACAGGCGGGTTTCATCATTAGAAGTGACAAGTTTATTTCCGGACAGATAATGAAGATTAATCTGCGTTGATACATTAGGCAGTACCTGGTAATTCATCGTCCCCAGATCATAATAATATCGCTGTCCATCTCTCACTTCATAGAAAGACTTAAT
>CAZGKN010000060.1:0-3255 GCA_964525915.1 uncultured Saprospiraceae bacterium
ACCCGGTTTCAATCATGCCGCAAAAGTCGGTATTTTTTTATTCTTAACGAAAGAAAATATATCTTTGCGCGACTTTTTCAAAATTGAATTTTATTAAAAATCATTTCTATTATGGCAGGAAACAGAACATTTACCATGATCAAGCCTGATGCAGTACAAGATGGACATATCGGCAATATTTTGCAACATATTACTAAAGCGGGATTTACCATTCGCGCGATGAAACTGACTCAATTGACCAGAGCAGCAGCTGCCAAGTTTTATGCAGTGCATAGTGAGCGGCCATTCTATGGCGAACTTGTAGATTTTATGTCAAAGAGAATGCAGTTACTGATTTTAGAAATTTAATTGGTGCAACAAACCCTGCACAAGCTGAGCCTGGCACTATCAGACAATTGTATGCCAGAAGTGTAGGCGAAAATGCTGTCCATGGATCTGACTCTGATGAGAATGCTCAGATTGAATGCGCTTTCCATTTTGCAGGATCAGAGATATTCTGATTTGATGTATATTGTGGTAGATTTGGATTGATATATGTATCGCTTCATTTACAGAATCGTTAATAATAAGATTCTGACTACCCTTTGTTCGATTCTGTTAATCGTTGGTATTATAGCCAACATAATTCCTTATTTCTTTTCCGATATTGTATGGAGTACTGAGTATTCTAATCAGATCATGTTGGGCTATGCAGCATTAGGTATTTTTTTCCTGATATTCAGTAATAAAAGACTAATGCTGATTTCTTTGTTCTGTGCCGGTTTTCTCGCATTGTTCCTGAAAACCACAACTAATTCAAAGATTAAAATGGTCAGTAGAAACAATTTGCCTGAGGTGAATTTATTGCTTTGCAACTTCAATGAATTATCTGATTCTTCAGATAAGATTTTTTCTCACTTGAAAAATTTAGATGAGAATGTTTTAATATGCCAGGAAGCATCTATTGGTTGGAAGCAAAAGCTGCAAATTAACCTGAGCCAGTCATTTAAACAGCAGGTGGTGATAAATGGGACACAAAGCAATAATATTCTTATATTCAGTAATCTGAATATTTCAAAAAAGGATACGTATGATTTCAATGGAGTTCCAATATTACATCTGATCATCGGTAAAGATCCATATAAAGTTAGCCTGTATTCACTATGCCTTGCTGATAGAAAAGGAAATAGTGATCAGTATGTTACCTTTAACATAATCGATAAATTGAGTGAAGTTATCAGAAAAGATACACTACCAAAAATTGTTGCGGGTAATTTTAACTTAGTAATGTGGTCTGCAAAGTTACAGGAATTCACTAAAATGAATAGTTTGGAAAACTCAAGGAATGGTTATTACCCCAATATTTACCAGGGCGCTTCCGGATTCTTTAAAAGACCAGTTAGTCATATATTTTATAGTAAAGAACTCGAATGTTTTTTATTTGAACGAATCAGACAGGGTGGCGATATAGTCGGGATCCAGAGTAATATTCAGTTTTCTCATAAGATGTAATATTTAAATTTTGAAACAATAAATCAAATTCATTACGTTAAAGTAATGGCAATCAAATAGAATGGATAAGATTAAAATACTTTGGGCTGATGATGAGATTGATTTACTGAAGCCGCAGTTGATATTTTTAGAACAAAAAGGATACGAGGTTACTTCTGTAAGTAATGGTTATGATGCGCTGGAGATAATCGAAGCAGACAGTGATTATGATGCTGTATTTCTGGATGAAAGTATGCCGGGGATATCAGGTCTTGAGACGTTGGAGCGTATAAAATCAGGTAATCCGATGATTCCTGTAGTTATGATTACTAAGAATGAAGAAGAGCATATCATGGAGCAGGCCATTGGTAGCCAAATTGCTGACTATCTCATCAAACCTGTAAATCCCAATCAGATTTTGCTCACACTGAAGAAAATTACTGATGAAAAACGATTAGTAAGGCAGAAGAGTGCCTCAGATTATCAGCAGCAATTCAGACAGATATTCATGGCAATCAATAGTGGCATGAATTATGAAGAGTGGATAGATATTTATAAACAAATTATTAAGTGGGAACTTAAACTGGATGAAACAAATGCATCCCAAATGAGTGAAATCTTGAGCTCTCAGAAAAGTGACGCAAATGCAGAATTTTCCAAGTTTGTATCCAGAAACTACTTTGATTGGATGAAGTATCATGCGGGTGCAGGCCCGGTAATGTCCTATAATGTATTGCGGGAATATGTGTTTCCTCACATGGTAGATGATATACCTAATCTGGTAGTGTTGCTGGATAATTTAAGGTATGACCAATGGAAAATACTTGAACCTATTATCTCTGATTTGTTTAAGGTAGAATCTGAAGATACATTTTATAGTATCTTGCCTACCTCCACACAATACAGCAGAAATGCCATTTTTGCAGGAATGACACCCTATGAAATTTCTCAGAAATTTCCGGACTTATGGAAAAATGATGTAGATGATGGTGGTAAAAATCTTTATGAAGCTGATTTTTTGAATGAATTAATCAAACGAACCTTCAGAAAGGAAATTAAGACAGAGTATATCAAGGTTACTAACAACCAACATGGAAAGAACCTGGTGGATAATGTACTTAATCTCTGTAATAATAATCTAAGTGTCATAGTCTATAATTTTATTGACATGTTGTCTCATGCACGGACTGAGATGGAAGTATTAAAAGAGCTTGCTGCTGATGAAAAAGCATATCGTTCACTTACTCGCTCCTGGTTCCTCCATTCACCACTTTGGGCTGCATTAGAAAAATTAGCAGAGCGTGATATCAGACTATTTATCCTTACGGATCATGGAACTATAAGAGTAAAAACACCCAGTAAGGTTATTGGAGACAGGGAGACTACAACAAATCTCAGATACAAGGCTGGTAGAAACCTGCAGTATGATCCTAAAGATGTGCTGGATATAAAAGATCCCATTAAAGGTGGCCTGCCCAAACCGAATGTGAGTTCTTCTTTTATATTTGCTACCGAGGATAAGTATTTCCTATATCCGAATAATTATAATTATTATAATAATTACTACAGGGATACATTCCAGCATGGGGGTATCTCACTAGAAGAAATGATTTGCCCCTGTATCAGACTTAGGTCAAAGTAACTAATTTAAATAGGTGTAGGATAGAGTGGTGTGATTCTGTAGCCTGCCTGTTTCAATAATCGGATCATGCCGTACTCGCCGGGTAAGTGTCCTGCACCAATGGCTACAAAAGAGGTTTTGCCCGACATTAGTATTGTATCTGT
>CAZGKN010000060.1:3265-13016 GCA_964525915.1 uncultured Saprospiraceae bacterium
ATTTGGATATTTCTTTTATAGATTAATTCACTTTTCAGGCTACCGGCATCCTTTTTAGATTTTTGATACATTGCTGTAATATCAGCAGCTTCATAGAGCGAAATAATATTCTTGATTTTACTTCTGAATTTCAGTGGTTCTTTCAGTATGAATTTTACTTGATTTTGTAAGTTTCCTTTAGCCATAGTCATTAACAGAGAGTGTTGACTTTCAAATTCTTCTAAACCTTGAATTTCCATCTTATATAAAATTGCACTCCGGCTAAGTATGAGGTCAACCGACCCGGGAATTGTTATACCTGACATCAACACACTAAGTAAATTTCCATAAAGCTGGTGAACAGGCAATTGCAATAATAAATCCAGATCAATCTGGAAATGTTTCCGGTAGAACTTGATTAATGAAGGTTTACATTGAAATTCTAAATAAGTATTCATTTCATTGTCTTCCTGTAGATTTGGATTTTCCTGAAGTACTGAAATGTCTAATTCCGGGCAGAATAGAGTACATTCACTCATGATATTCTGTGCGAGTGAAATCCATCTTTGAAATGAAATATGGTTTAAGTGTATCGTACCAAAAAGATAGCCCTGCGGAGCAGAGCTATCTTTTGCCTCAATTTTGTATAATAGTGACATTTGCTTAATCGGTTTCTTGTCGCAAATGCAACCTTAAATTAATTATACTTATATGGCAGTATTTTGGAATCTTTGACTGTGGAAAGTGTCATTAAAGTCTTCAATCTTTCGATTTCTTCTATCTGACTGAGAGTTTTAAACAATATGTGTTCGTAATCAGGAATGTCACGACAGATTACTTTCATCAAAAAATCAGCCTCACCGGTGATAATGTAGCATTCAGTAATCTCCGGAATATTTTTAATTTTATCCAGGAACTTATCCAATGCACCTTCCATCTTCCAGGCAAGTGAAACTAAAACAAATGTTTTGACATTCAGACCCAATGCATTGCTATCGACGGCTGCATGATAATTAGTAATAACTTCGGTGGATTCTAATTTTTTAACTCTTTCCAATGTGGGTGCAGGTGATAATCCGATGCGCTTGGATAATTCCAGGTTTGTGATCTTACTATTGTGTTGTAAGATTTCTAAAATCTTTAAGTCTGTTTTATCTAATTTGTTATCCATGTGTTAACTTTTCTGATATAAAATTTCGGCTAAGATAGAACAAATAAAATAAATGATTAAGGAAATATGCCAAGTGCAAGATAATCGCTGCTTATCTTATTTAAAGCACAAATAAATGCAGCCGTTCTGAGATCATGTACACCTCTTTTTTTCTTGAATACTTCTCTGATCTGATGGTATGATGTGATCATTGTTTCTTCAAGGCCAGAACGGATCAGATCTATTTCATCAGCACCTTTTGTCAATACATCACGCTGAATTGTATTGATTGTCTTACCTGTCATTGTTTCTACCAGACCTACGAAATTCTCATAGGTATTATGGTCAAATCTTTTTTCCATCCGGCCAAATCTCATGTGAGAAAGGTTCTTCAACCATTCGAAATAGGAAACTGTTACTCCACCTGCATTGAGATACATATCGGGTATCATTACTACACCTCGTTTGATCAGAATTTCCTGTGCATCAGCGGAAACAGGGCCATTCGCAGCTTCGGCAATGATCTTGGCCTTTATACGATGTGCATTTTCTGCTGTGATCTGATTCTCTAATGCTGCCGGAACCAGGATATCACATTCCATTTCCAGTGCTTCTGCACGATTGTGTAAGGTTTTAGTGCCCGGGAAGCCAAGGATTGAACCATTCTCTTTCCTGTATTTGATTAATTCGGCAATGTTGATTCCTTTAGGATTAGTAATTGCACCTTCGTATTCTGAAACGGCAATGATTTTAACATCGCCTTCATCCTGAGAAATCTTTCCTGTGAAACTACCCACATTGCCCAGGCCCTGTAATACCATAGTCTTACCGGCAATGCCTTTATCTAATTTTAGTTTCTTGCAATCTTCTGCAAAACTCAGATATTCCCGGATTCCATAAAATACACCTCGCCCGGTTGCTTCTTCTCGGCCTTTTACCCCATTCTGCGTAACAGGCTTACCGGTGACACAGGCTGCTGCATCTATTTCACCATGTTTCATGGTCATGTAAGTATCCGCTATCCAGGCCATTTCCCGTGCTCCGGTTCCGTAATCAGGTGCAGGTACATCAATACCCGGGCCGATAAAATTTTTCCGGATTAATTCTGCAGTATATCTACGGGTTATTTTTTCCAGCTGTTTGACTGTAAATTCCTTTGGATTGATTTTTACCCCGCCTTTTGCACCACCAAATGGTACATCGACGATTGCACACTTATAGGTCATTAAAGCAGCCAGGGCCATTACCTCATCCTGATTGACATGTGAACTGTATCTGATTCCTCCTTTTGTCGGAAGTCGGTGATGACTGTGTTGTACCCGATATGCCTCGATCACAAGGTATTCATTCCCGACTTTTACAGGGAAATTAATTTGATAAATAGCATTACATGCTTTAATCTGATCTAACAGACCTTTTGGAAGGCCGGTGTGTTTCGCTGCTTTATCAAAACTTTGATTTACGCTATGAAAAAATGATGGAGCTTGCTTATTCATAAGAATTAAATTTATCGTCCAGTTTTTTAATTTTATTATCTAATCTAAATAAGTATATAAACAATCCGGTCAAAACTATGGCCAGGACAATTATTACAACATAAATTTTACCACTTTGGTATATTGAATTGGTGAGATCGGCGGATAATATAGGCGATATAAATAAATTGGAGAAAACATCTCCAGCAGATATATTTATCATTTATAGTAGTTTAAATAAACGGGTTCAAAGATAAGAATAATATATCGCAGCATCAGAAAAAAAGTAGTCATTACTATTTTAATTTCCTTTATTCACCTAATAATTTATGATTGATCCGCGTCAGTTTATAGGTTAGGTTAACTAACCAAAGCCCTAGACAAGTGAAGGCTATGACAGCCGGATAGAAAACGGTTCTTAACGTGTTGTCCAGGTCTTCACCACCTAATGCAGGATTCCCCCCATTGCCCGGATGGAGGCTGTCATAAAGTCTGGGTATTACAAATATCAAGGGAATCATGGCTACAAAGGCAAAGATGGAATAGACTGAGCAGATCCGTCCGCGGAGCTGGTCGTCTTTGAAAGAATTCCAAAGTATAAAATAAGCCGCATAAATTAACATTGCTATAGCGGTCATGTTGAGCTTGATATCGCCTGTCCAGAAAGTGCCCCAGGTAAACCTGGCCCAAACAGAACCGGTCAGCAGACCCAGAATGCCAAAATAAAATCCTACTCTATTGTATGAATACGACTTCATTAAATCCTCTGCCTTATTTTTCCGGATAAATTTCAGCCCCTGGAATGCAGCAATACTGTACAGAATGAACATTGCAAACCAAAGTGGTACATGATAAAATACATTCCGGATCGTCTCTTCCAGGATCAGCCGGAAAGGGAATCCTACATTGGAAGCAACAGGTAGATTTTTAATAATATCTTTTTGCCAGTTCATGCCAGCCTGAATAGCTTTTGTGCTATCCAAATCAATCCAGATTGCATCCGGACGTATAAAAGTACCATCAGTTTTAGATGCTATGATTAAAGTGACATTGGAAGACTTTTGTCCGTCTGGAAATACTGCCGGAATGTCAAAATCAAATATACCTGAAGATGGACCATTTACAGTAACTGCTTTTGAAGGTAAAGCATACAGGCTGTCTAGTTTCAAGTATCCGTTTACTTCACCCTGCTTTAAATGGGTATTATATGTGTTTACAGCAATTTGGACAGATGCGCCGGATTTTACAGAAATCGGACTTAATTCCTTAATGCCTGGGTTCAGCGGACGCAGCATCCCACCAATAAAAACATAGCTAAATAAAACTACAGTAAATATCTTAAACCAAATTTTATCTACCATTTTGAATTTCATTCACGCCACAAATATGGGAATAATAAAAGTGATATTCCAATTAATATCACATCGATCGAAATCAGGATTAAGATATCTGAACTTAAATCTGTATCCTGCATCAAACCAAGTGCATTGGCGCTGATCTTTAGTATTACCAGCAAAATAGGGATGATGCAAGGAAAACCTAATATTGCCGTCATCAACTGATTGTTACCGGATTTTGATCCGATCGCAGCGACAAAAGTAAATACCGTAGCAAATCCAACACTGGCTAATAAAAGACAGCTCAGGAATAGAGACAAATCACGTACGACATTTCCTGCAAATATTATGAAAAACAAATACTCAATTAAGCTGAGTATGACTAATATAAAGGTGTTGTAGATTAGTTTGGTAATGTATATATGATTGGCTGAAACTAACTGGTAGTAATACAAGTTACGATTCCCGTGCTCCTGATTGAAGGTACGGATTAATGCATTAACTGATATGAATAAAAATACGATCCAAAACAATGTATTCCATTCTTTGCCTTTGATATTGAAAAATGAAGTATAGATGATATACACTGTAGCGAAAACATACAGTAATACTGAACTTATAGAAAACGAATTACGAAATTCTATAAGCAGATCTTTCCTGATTAGTGTAATATATTTATTCACGACTTTCAATGGTAAAGGTACAGCTTAAACCCATTTTGTGAATAAAATTTCATATTATTAAAATAATTAATATATTTGACTTTGTATATTTGTATCCTATGGCTAAAGTAACAAGACTGTTGCTTTCTGTTTTAACCTTTGTAATTTCATCAGTATGCCTGATGGGGCAGGAGTATGTTACAACCACTTTTAATAAAGGCGAGGGAGTTCTTGCCTTGATGCGTAGATATAATCTGGATGGCTACCCCTGCAACCTGCCTGAGTTTTATCAGATAAACCAATTGACAAAAGCATCACCGGTGTATTTAGGTAAATCATATAGGCTACCAATTCAGATCTATAAATACAATGGCAAATCAATCCGCAATACATTAAAAAATATGGATCTGCCCAGGGCAAGAATGATAGAGAAATATAATAAAGACTTGTCATTTCAGAAGATTAAAGAAGTTTATTTCATTCAGGATAAGCAGCTATGGGTACCTTATCATATATATCATTGCAGCAACCCTGAAACAGAAAATTTTCTTACAAATCCTTTTGTTGATGAAAATACGAACCAGCCACCTCCGCCAGTGGTTACAGCGAATCCTGATGAAGTCACCAGATACACCGGAAGGGTAGTTAATGAGCCTTTATTCGGTGCAAAGCTGGCGCAGGTACAGGTGACAGATGAGTTGCTAAAAAACAGAATTTATTATATCAAAGGCGGACATGGAGGCCCTGACCCCGGAGCAATGGCAAATATTGACGGGCATGTCTGTTGTGAAGATGAATATGCGACAGATGTAGCAATGCGCCTGGGAAGGCTTCTGATCTCACATGGTGCGACCGTACATTTTATAGTGACTGATCCGGATGATGGTATCCGCGATGATGCTTATCTGGATTGTGATAAGGATGAAAAACAAAGTGGAAATCATACGATTCCTCTCAATCAGATTTACAGACTCAGAGACAGAGTAAGATATGTCAACCAACTGTATAATAAATATAAGAAGCAAAATGTGATAGATCAGCGATTCATTAGCATCCATGTTGATTCCCGATCACAAAATGTGAGTCTCGATGTTCATTTTTACTATTATGATGGCTCAGCACTTGGAATGCAAATGGCTATCGAAACGCAGAAGGTTTTTGCTGAAAATACCCGAAAAGCTGGTGAAGTGGATTATACCGGCACTGTAAAAGCTCGTGATCTGTATGTATTGAAATATTCTGATCCTGCGGCTCTGTTTGTCGAAATAGGGAATATTCAGAATGTCCACGATCAGGCAAGAATCATCCAGAGTAAAAACAGGCAATTAATAGCCGAGTGGCTGTATCAGGGCATAGTTAATAGTAAATCTTAAATTTTCGTAAATGCAATTCCCTTATAAAAAGTTGCTTTATCGACCGGTAATAAATAATAACTACCACTGACCAGGCCTGAAATATCAATCACTTTTGATGTATTATCCACTGCTTGTTTTGAGATAAATTTCCCATCACTATTATAGATAATTACACTTGAAATATGTGTATTGAAGTCAATATGAATGATATCTCTTGAAGGATTAGCCCATAGATTAGTTAGAGCAATTGGCAATGATGTATGCCTTATATCTGCCTTAAATCCACATAGTCGCGGATAATACAAATCTGTGGCCTCATAGTAAAAGTTTAATAGGTTGGGTAAAAATTTAAGGTCAGAATAAATATTGGTATGATCTCCTCCCGGAACTACCTCAAGTACATTGGGAATTCCTTTTGCTGTTGCTTCAACAGCTAATGGTCTTGACCCCACTAATGGAACCAAGCCTAAAAATACACTTGAATCGATAGGAACTACATTATCCATATCGCCATGATAACTCATCAGCATTGGCTCCCCTGAATCCAATAAACCGCTTTTTGCGAGGGCACCACTAAAATTAAGAACCCCAAAAATATCTTTAGTGCTATGGCTACGGTTTTCGGCATCCCCGGTGTTTCCATTTATACCGCCATTCTTAATCAGGAGCCGGCTGGCTAATGAATCGATATAATCCCCTTCATCAAGATAAGCTGTATGTAATGCCGTTATTGCACCTGCAGAATAACCACCTATGAATATTTTTGTAGTATCAACCCGATATAAATTTGCATTTGCTGCATCTGACTTAAAAAACCGATAAGCAGCCTTCATGTCAGAAACGGCTTCGATTAATGCATTGTAAAAACTCTCTTTGCTAGGCCATCCTGTCATGAGCCTATACTGAACACTGGCGGTTACAAAGCCCTTTTTTGCATAGGCTTCACAATACACTTGCATATCCGCTTTGTCTCCTCCAATAAAAGCGCCGCCATGTGCAAGCAATATTAACGGTCTTTTTGACAATACATCCCCAATTGGCTGGTAAATATCAATGAATAAATCCTGATTCTCTGGGATGGTGGAAGCATATTTGACAGTTGACTTATTTACAGATGTCCATACATCTGCAGCATAGCGCTTGCCATCGCAACCTTCTGCATATTGTCCGTAAGTAGTATAACTTGTAAAGATCAGTATGCTAAACAATATAATTCTTGTCTTCATGGAATCAATTTTCTATACCCAAATATACATTGATTGAAAATTTAGTTCCTAAAATATATTTTCAAAATTTTTTTCTGCGCAACATATTAAAAATAAAAATAATATGTATATCTTTGTTTTCTAAAGTTAATCCCATGAAAGAGCTCGTCCCTTCAGTTGTATTATTTATCGTTGGTATATCCGGTATGTCATTAGTGTGGTCTAATGGTCTATCCGATTTAGTTAATGAACGCCAGCAAGGCCCGGTCATCAGCACTGAGAGTAGTGTTATCCGGACGAAAGCTATACCGGTACATAATCCTGATTCTGGTTTTCTGTATTTGCGGACAGAACTGGAAATTAAATCGGATACATTAAGTATCGCGAGAAAATAATTATCAGATTACCAAAATATTTGAGTACCATCACTATTTGTCGAATTAAGTAATTAATTCAGGCAAATAATGTATTGCGAATATCCGCACTTAAAAGAATTTTCGCTTTCTCAGTAAAAGTACGACCAGATATCCGGAAATTATTGATATCAGTAAGATAAAGATATATGAATACCTATTCTCAGAAAAAGGCAGGTCCACATTCATGCCAAAAAACCCAGTGATAATGGTCGGGATCATCAACATAATCGTAACGAAGGTAAGCCGTTGGATATCTTCATTGGCATTATTCGAAATGATACTGGCAAATGTTTCCATAGTACTGGTAGTAATAGTCGTATAAACAGTTGCCATTTCCAGGGCCTGACTATTGTCAATAATTAAATCTTCATATACTTCTTCGAGCTCTTCATTCAGACCTAGTCCTAAAAAATCAATCCGTTTCATTTTCATTTTGAGTAATTCATTCGCTTTCAAAGAATTGACAAAGTAAACAAGGCTTTTTTCTATACGCAGCATTTGCCACAATTCAGAATTACGTGATGAACTGTACAATTCCTGCTCTAAGAGGTTGCGCTTGAGATTGAGTTTTTTCAAACAGGCGATAAAACGATATACGTTTTGCTCCATAATTTGAAGGATGAACATCTCAATATTAGATGGTTCGAAATTTTTAATCTTGTCTTCTAAAAAGAGGTCAAGTACCGGATTTTCAATGGCAGAAATGGTAATTACACATTCAGGTGTAAAAATAATACCAACTGGAATAGTGATATAAACAGCTTCATTTTCTTTTTCTGATTCATTCAGTACAGGGCTGTTGATAATAATCAGCCGGTTCGAATCTTCTTTTTCATATCTGGAGCGCTCATCAATATCCAGTGGGTCTGTAAAAAAGTCAGAAGGGATATTAAGCTCAGTAGAAAGATCCTCTAATTCTTCATGTGAAAATGGTGGGGTTATATTAACCCAGGAATGGATAGCATAAGCATCTATTTCGACTAAATCGCCCTGTTGTTTTGTATAATATCGAATCATTACTGTCCGGGTCCATTTATCGAATTATGAGATTAAGTATTGTATAATTATGGTACAAAAGTATTAATTTATATGAATTATCCTATTGGTTCTAATTAGTCTGAAGATAAATTTAACTATAATTTATAGTAAATAATGCATTGTGATACAATATGATATAAATATTAATTAAAGCCAAATTATATACTAATTGACTAAGTTTTCCATATATAGTGTTTCTTTTTATAAGTTTAGACTTTGTTTTGATAGTATCTTTGTATGTTTAATTTAGTTGTACAAGAAAATGAATTTTCAAAATGATATAATGACGCAATCACCCTCCGCCTTGGTTTCAATCAGGGAAAAAGTATTGAATTCAGATAGAATCTCGGAGGAGGATGCAATGTATCTTTTCGATAAAGCTGAGTTAGCAGAAGTTGCCCAACTTGCGCAGATTGTCAATGAGCGAAAGTCTGGGCGCAGGGTATATTTCAATCGGAATTTTCATATCGAACCTACCAATGTATGTGTCTATAGCTGTAAGTTTTGTTCTTATAGCCGGTTGATGAAGCACCGGAGCGAAGGCTGGGAACTAACCATGGATGAGATAATGGATAAGGTAAAGGCCTATGATAATTTACCAGTTACTGAAGTGCATATCGTCGGTGGTGTAATGCCTCAATATGGGTTGGAGTTTTATACCGATTTGTATCGCAGGATCAAAGAACATAGACCAGACTTGCACATAAAAGCGCTTACACCTGTAGAGTATCATTATATATTCAAAAAAGGCAAAGTAAGTTATGCTGATGGAATGAAACTGATGCGCGAAGCCGGGCTGGATAGTATCCCTGGAGGCGGTGCAGAGATTTTTCATCCGGAGATCAGAGAGGTGATTTGCAAGGACAAGTGTAATGCCGAGGAGTGGCTTGAACTGCACCGGGTTTGGCATAAACTCGGAATGCGCAGTAATGCAACCATTTTATATGGTCATATCGAAAATACATTCCATCGGGTAGATCACATGCGGCGATTGCGTGAATTGCAGGATGAGACCGGTGGCTTCCAAACATTCATACCCTTGAAGTTTCTTAATGAAAACAATGAAATGTCGCATGTACCAATGACTTCGGTTGTCGATGATATGAAGATGTATGCAGTAGCCAGAGTGTTTCT
>CAZGKN010000060.1:13055-16932 GCA_964525915.1 uncultured Saprospiraceae bacterium
AATTTTGATCATCTAAAAGCGTATTGGCCTATGCTTGGAAGACAAATGGCACAGTTGAGTCTGGCATTTGGTGTGGATGACCTGGATGGGACTATCGATGACTCTACGCGCATATATTCAATGGCAGGTTCTGAAGAACAAAATCCGGCAATGAATACGCAGGACTTGGCTAAAATGATTCTCGATGTTCGTAAGATTCCGGTAGAAAGAGACACCCTGTACAATGTAGTCAAAGAATATCATCAAGAAGACCTGGAATTAGCTGATATACGTGGATATAACTGATGTCTGGCATTCTATGTTCAAAATGATAATTTCACCAGATATCATGCAAAGGTTGGTTTAGTAGTAGATATTGAATGCAATTAAAGTTAATATTATTATTGGATACTATCTTTGCTGGCATTAGGTTTTATGGTTTATACGTTGAAATGTATTTATTTCAATAGTTTATATAGAATTGAGTAATTTTAAAATCTTAATTTAAATATCTAAGAATGATAAAAAAAATTTTACTCGGAATCCTTGGTCTGATAGCACTGCTTTTAATAATTGCAATATTTATTGATGGTCATTACAAGTATGAAAAATCAATGAATATTAATGCGACTTCCTCGACTGTATGGTCGCGTATCAATTCCCTAAAGAGAATGAATCAGTGGAATCCATGGCTATCATTGGATCCTGATCTGGAAAGCACGATCGAAGGTAATGATGGGCAACCCGGTGCAAAATATTGCTGGGATAGTGATAAATTAGGTTCCGGATGCCAGACTATCATAAAAGTAATGCCGGATACGCTGATGGAGACAGAGCTGTTATTTAAAAGCTGGTTTGAAAGTAAAGCGATTTCAACGCTCCGGATTCACCCGGATGGGACAAAAGTATATGTGACCTGGGGATTTAACAGTGAAATGCCTTATCCATTCAGAATTATGAAACTATTCATGAATATGGACAATATGATGGAGAAAGATTTCACAGTTGGATTAAACAATCTAAAAGCCCAGTGTGAGCCTCATTAAGATTGTATGCGTCTTTGAAATTCTTGCATGCCATTCACTGCATTTTCTTTGATTAATATTAATTGATCTTTCAGTGATTGAAGTTCAAAACTTATAGAAGGATTTGGGTCGATATAATAAACAGGAATTTCTCGTTTACAATACCCGATTAATGAAGCTGCAGGATAGACCTGTAGTGAAGTTCCAATTACTAAAAGTATATCTGCATTACGAACCCAGTCCATACTTATATCAATATGATTGACTGATTCACCAAACCACACTACGTGAGGCCTCAATTGTCCGCCATCCATACCCGTATCACCAATCTTTATGTTATCACGACAATCATAGAGTATATCAGGATCCTCAATACTTCTTGATTTTAGTAATTCACCGTGCAGATGAACGATTCGGGATGAATTTGCTCTTTCATGTAGGTCATCAACATTTTGTGTGATGATATATACTTCATACTTCGATTCTAATGCAGCGATGGCATGATGGGCTGCGTTGGGTTTTGCATTCAGAAGTTGCTTCCGTCTTTCATTGTAGAAGTCAAGCACTTTTTGAGGATTTTCTTCCCAACCTTGTGGAGTTGCTACTTCATAAATCGAATGACCTTCCCAGAGACCGTCAGTATCTCTGAATGTCTTTAAGCCACTCTCAGCACTAATTCCAGCTCCTGAAAAGACCACTAATATAGGTTTGCTATTTTTCATTGAATTGGATAAAGGCATTTCCCAGAAAACGGATTATGTCTGAAGCTATTAGAGAATTATGGCCTAATTGTTCTGCTGCTAAATCACCGGCAAGACCATGAAAATAAGCCCCAAGACAAGCTGCATCCAGGGGTGAATATCCCTGAGCTAATAAACCTGTGATAATACCCGTCAATACATCACCACTGCCTGCTGTGGCCATTCCGCAATTGCCAGTTGAGTTAACATAATACCTATTGTCAGGTGCGTATATTATCGTATCAGCTCCTTTAAATAGGATGATTAACTGAAATTGATTAGCCATTAGTAATGCAAATTCATGTAAATCTTTCCCATATAATTTCTTGTTAAAAAGGGCAGCAAATTCACCGGCATGTGGTGTGAGTATGGATAGGGGAGGGATTAGATTCAGAAAATCAGGATTGTCGCCCAGAATCCTTAGTGCGTCAGCGTCCCACACTAATGGTACAGCCGGAGGATTCATGAGTATCTGCTTTACCAGTTCATTTTGCTTGACCTGCCTTCCCATTCCCGGGCCGATGCCAATCGATTGAAATTTTTCATAATTCTGCATTAGTCCAACAGAATAAAAATTTTCATCTGGTTCGATTAAAGCTTCCGGTAATGATCCCTGTAGAAACTCCACAGCACATTTAGGTACATGTAGTGTCACAATACCACAACCACTTCTCAATGCTGATTCACCTGCCAGTCTCATACAACCAACCGTACCATATTGTCCGCCAATTAATAAGGCTGAGCCTCTCTGGTATTTGTGACTGATTCTGGGAACTTGCTTTATACGGTGTTGAATATATGATTTGTCTAATAACACACCATTAGACACTGCTGAAAAGTTCCTGCTCAAACCTATTTCAGTATATAACAAGGTGCCAATATAATCTTCAGGATAGTGAAAAAAGTATGCGGGCTTTAATGTCCCTAAGGCAATAGTATAATTGCAAATTAATGCATTGGTTTCTACTGTACCATCGCATTGTAATCCGGTCGGAATATCAATAGCCACTTTCTTGTTATGTATTTGGTTTAATCGTGTTATAAACCAGTCAATTGATTCAGGAAGTGCCCTGGATAGTCCGGCACCAAATATACCATCGATAAGATAACAGTCAGGAAATATTTCAATGTCCTGCAGTTGCTGCTCTTCTACAGAAATACATTGTACTGAATGATAAATCTGAGTAGAAAGCGAATTGAACTCTTCTGAGCCTTTATTTGTTAAAAAAATTAAATATAAAGTGACATCCAAACCCCGGGCTGCCAGCAGGTTTGAGATTTCGATGGCATCAGCACCATTATTACCCTTTCCGGCTAAGACAATTACAGGTAAAGCATTTTTATATACAAACTGGAGAAAGTTTTCCACAAAGCCGGCACCTGCCCTTTGAATTAGCTGAAGATGACTGATCGATTGTTCTTTACATGTAATTTGTTCAATTGCTTTAATATGAGCAGGATAATAAATATACATAAAAAATTGGTATATAATATTTTGTAAAATAATTGCTAATGTAAATTATTTTTGAATTAAGAATTACATTATCTTTGACCCGATTAAATTATTTAACCCATAAAATATCTGCTTGTGAAGAAGAGATTTTTACTCACAGTGTCAGTTCTTGGAATAATAGTTTTTTATAGCTCGCGAAGCTATGCTCAAAATGAGATACATTATTCTATGTTTTATAACGCTCCATTGACATTGAGTCCTGGTTTGACAGGGATTTTTAACGGAGACAACCGGTACAGCGCAAATTATAGAAGCCAGTGGCGAACTGTTCCGGTACCTTATACTACCGCATCTTTGAATTATGACCAGAAGATTTATCCAAAGAGAAGTGATAATCATTTCTTTGGTGTTGGTGGTAATTTTAATTATGATTTTGCCGGTGATGGTAAATTTTCACTGATTAACTTAAACTTAATGGGGTCATATACCTGGATTGCCTCACCACATATTTTTGTTACACCAGGGATAAATTTGGGCATAGGCCAACGCAGCATTCAATCCAAAGGATTTAATTTCAGTGATCAGTGGAATGGTGATGAAGTAGTTTATAATCCTACCTCCGGTGAGAAAATAGATTTGGGTTCCAGGTCATTCTGGTATCCGGACTTAGGTGCCGGTTT
>CAZGKN010000061.1:0-16696 GCA_964525915.1 uncultured Saprospiraceae bacterium
TGCCCGTTTTCTCCAGACATTAAGACAGATGCTTGAAAATCCGGTATTCATGCTGGTTTAATCCTTCCGGACTATATAATGAGAAATCGGATGTGCGGGAAATTGGTATCCGTACCGTTCATTGATTCCGAGTATTCCCTGAGAGCCGCCGGTGTGTACATAGACTATTTTGCTTTGATTCGGGAAATAACCTGAATCCAATTTCTTTTCCAAGGCATACAGTGCTTTTGCATTATATAGCGGGTCAATCATGATACCATTTTGTTCAAAATACCTTTGGATAAAGTCAACAAGTGCTGGGTTGACTGAACCGAATTTGCCAGCGTGATAGTCATCCCAGGCTGTGATATTTTCAGGAATAGTAATGTTATAATATGCCCGGATATGTGCATTCCAGTTCATTTTTAGGGCATTGATTGTGATAAAATTCAGGTCAGGATTTTCTGCCGCCATCCCTAATATTGTAGATCCTGTCCCACTGGGTGTGATCAGGTGAGTTACTTGGGGTATTTGTACTCGTATTTCTGCTGTGATCTGTTCACAACCTTTGATGCCATAAACATTACTTCCACCCAGTGGAATTTCAAAGAGCTGCATTGTTTCGAATTTACTTGAGAGGGGTTCATCTTTATGCAGGATAGTCATACCATTTGCAGTACAAATAGACAGTGTCGGATTTTGCTTGTTAGCATAGTTATTGTTTAGTCTTCCGATAGTAGGGAAATTGCATATTGCACCGAGTTGGGAAACTGCGACCAGATGGTTTGAAAACGCCCCGCCATAAGTAAGTATTCCCTGATAATTTCCAATAATAAATTGCTTATAATTATATTTTAGCTTGCGATACTTATTTCCTTCTATTACAGGATGTAACAGGTCATCACGTTTTATAAAATAACGCATTTTCCCTGAAAGAGTTTTTACTTCCTGTACAGGAGAAGGTATAGTGGAATAAAATAAATAAGCCAAGCAATTATTTCATGTCGTCTTTGTAATAATGTGCATAATTTATATTCCAGTAGTCCAGCCAGTGTAATTGATAATCCAGTCTCTTTAGAAAATTAGCATAATTATGTTCCTTTGCCGGAGTCCATAATGCTTCGGCTAATGCGAAAGACCTGGGATAAGCCATATATTGAAGGTGTGATACCGACCCAATGTATTCTGCCCAGAGATTAGCCTGCCCACCCAGAATAAAATGGACTTTTCCCGGTTCTATTCCGTCCGGAATGGGATTAAAATCATAAACCTTGCTGATCGGTGTATAGCCACCAATTGCCAGTGGCTGCGTAGAATCTTTTGCCTGATAATGGTCGAAATAGCAATGTGTGCCCGGCGTCATTATGACATCATGTCCTGCATTGGCAGCTGTGAGGCCGCCTTTTGTACCTCTCCAGGACATCACCACCGCATTGGGTGCCAGACCGCCTTCGAGTATTTCATCCCAACCAATGATCGTTCTGCCTTTTGAATTTACGAATTTTTCTATTCGTTGTATAAAGTAACTCTGTAGTTCCATTTCGTTTTTCAACTTCAGTTTCTTCATCAATTGCTGACAAAATGCACTGTTTTCCCATTCCCGTTTCGGAACTTCATCACCACCGATATGAATGTATTTGGAAGGGAATAAATCCATAACTTCTGACAATACATTTTCCAAAAAGTGAAATGTGGTATCTGTAGGACAAAAGATATCATAAAAAACGCCCCAGTTTTCGGTTGTTTTCACAGGCTTGTCAGCGCAACCAAGAAAAGGATAAGAGGCAATTGCAGCCGTCGCATGACCGGGCATCTCAATCTCCGGCACTATAGTGATATATCTTTTCTGCGCATAAGCTACTACCTCTTTTATCTCTTCCTGTGTGTAATAATGACAATAGGGTGTGTTGTCATATCTCTCCGGATTTTCGCCGGCATGTCCGATCAATGTCTGCGAACGACAGGAACCAACCCTCGTCAGTTCCGGATATTTCTTAATTTCTATGCGCCAACCCTGATCATCAGTCAGGTGCCAGTGGAAATAATTCATCTTTTGAAAAGCAAGCATGTCTATGTATTGTTTTACAGCATCGACATCAAAGAAATGTCTGGAAACATCCAGGTGCATTCCTCTGTACTTAAAATGCGGATAATCATATATATCAGCAAATGGGAGTGCGATATTTGATTTTGACATTGTCAGGTCTGGTATAGGAAGCAATTGACAAAGTGATTGAAAAGCATAGAATACAGCTTCTTCAGAATTTGCATAGATGCGTATTCCACGATCATTGATATGCAATAAATAGGTATTCTGATGTGAGAATGTATCTACTTTATAAATATGTATTGGCGCACGGGCGTCAATTTGTGCCTCCTTGCCAAATAATTCTGTTAATGTGCGGGTATAATTGATCGAAGGATCATATTTGAACTGAAACTCACTGACGATGCGTGGTAGCCCTTTCAGTAATAAGGCACCATCATTCATCTGTATGGAGACAGGTTGGGGAATGATGCCTGGAATATCATTTTCTCTGGTTTGAATTTGTTTTTTTGTAGGGAGAGATGTACGATTTACTTTGTCGTATGTGTGATTGCCTCCGAATACGAATAATAATAGCAAGAAATAGAAATTCATATCAACTGATTTAAACCGCAAAGTGTGATTTTTTTTTAATATTTGAAAATAAATTAAAACAAAGAATGCCTCAATTAACTTTTGAGCAGGTAAAGGAGCAGGTAAGAGCGAAAAAACCAGGAAATATATATTTATTGCATGGTGCTGAACCTTATTTCATTGATGTACTGTGCAATATGTTTATCGATGAGTTGATTCCTGAAGATGCCAGAGATTTCAATCTCAATGTATTGTATGGACCAGATGATGAAGTGCCGGCCATATTGAGTGCACTTTCACAGTTTCCTATGGGGAGTGACTATCAGGTGGTGGTGGTTAAAAATGCGCAAAAGGTAAAAGACCTCAATCTACTCCATTCGTATGCTGCTAAACCGTTCCCTTCGGCTGTTCTGGTATTGGCTCATTATGAGAAAAAACTGGATGGAAAACTAAAGTTATTCAAAGCGATAGATGCTAATCATGGTGTGTTTGAATCCAAACCGCTGTGGGATAATCAGTTACCTGGTTGGATAAAAAAAGAGTTTAGTCAGGAAGGGAAGAAAATTACTGATTTTAATGCCGGACTCATTGCTGAATTTCTGGGAAATGACCTGCGGAAAATTGATAATGAGATTCGTAAATTATTGATCGTAACTGAAGCTGAGAAAGAGATTACACAAAACCAGATTGAAAAATACATAGGCATCAGTCGTAATTTTAATGTATTCGAACTATGTAGTGCACTGGTTTTTCAAGACGCATACAAGGCTAATCTTATAGCTAATTATTTAGCAGAGAATATGAAAGAAGGGCAATTACCCATGCTGATATCAGGCATGTACAATTATTTCCTGAAGTTATTTCAATTAGCCGGGAAAACAGGGCTTACTGATCAGACAATCACGGCAATTATTAATACGCGCAGTATAACAGCAATCAGGGAATATAAAACAGCATTACAAAATTATTCTGATGCAGATGTACAATATGTTATCTCATTGTTGGCTGAATATGATCAGTATTCTAAAGGGATGAATATAGGTGATGCCGGGATGCAAGACTTACTCCGGGAATTAATCTTCAAGATACTCAATAGCAGTTCATTGAGAGATCGGAATAGGCTTATTGAATCTCATTCCCGATGAGCAGATTGCATCCTCTGATATCCGAATAATCTATTCGCCCCGCTAATTCAAATGTATGATCGCCGATATTTTTACCGAGATCATCTGTCTCAATAAATGCACAGGAAAACAGATTGGCCAGATCTATGATATTCACTCTTCCTGTCTGATGAATTCCTGCCTTTGTAAACGGGTCATTCACTTCTTTGATAATTACTCTGGCGGTCATCGAGTCGGCGAATGTCTGATCACTTTTGGTGTAGAACTGTGAAAGTAATTCAGTCATGCCATATTCTGAAAATACCTGTATAGTACCGAGTTGATCTTTTAGTAAATCATGAAAGACTGTTTTAGATATTTCAGCCCGTTTCCCTTTCATTCCGCCTGTCTCGATGATTGTGAGTCCAGGCCAATGTACATTGCCGGTATGATCCATGAAGTCCAGTAAAGCATAGGGAATACCAAACAGAAAAACATTTTTTCCATTGGACAAAGATTCTAAAATGACTGACTTTAAATCATCAAATTGATCCGGATAAAAGCCTGAATTAGCTTCATTGCTGATTTCAATAAAATGACTGACCATGTAGATCAGACTACTGTCTCCCAGCGCTTGATAATGAGGTAGTAAGCCCAGGACAACACTTCCTTCTAACGGCCCGAATTGATTAGTGAAAATTTTCTCACTTATTTTATTGTACCAGGCTCCTGAAAGTAAGTGATGTTTACTTCGCTGACTCATTGTAGTGCCACTACTGCGGAAGATGCTCTGCGCATCAAACTGACCGCTTTTTATATCATAGTGTTTGAAAAATTGAATGGGCAGACAAGGAATCTCTGCTACTGATGTTGGTGAATGAACAGACCCTAAATTGTTTAAAAATGATTTAAAGACCGGATTTGATTTACGCTGCCATTCAAATAAAGCAAGTGCTGCCGTATCAAAATCAAACTCCAGACCGTTATATAGGGCATGTATTAATTCCCGGATTGTCAGGGGCAATTGGTCAAACCATTTATCAGGGATTTCATACATTTATATAAAATTAAAGACCTCTCCGAAAAGTTTAGAGTGAATAATTATTCAAATATAGTTACGAATTGGTTAATGATTTTATTTACCATTTCACTTTTACTTTTAGTGGTACAATGCACTAAGCCAATGGAGTATCCTGACATACCGGCAATTAATTATATCGGGCTCAGTAAGGATTCGATTGAACAGGCCTCAATTTCAGCTTCGGATTCGATCCGGATTTCATTTGGGTTTACAGATGGTGATGGCGACTTAGGTGATAATGATTCACTAAATGTTTTTCTGACCGATAGTCGGAATGGTCAGATCGGCCAACAGTTTAAAATACCTTTTATAGAACAACATATCGGCGCCAAGGGTATTTCCGGCGAGATAACACTTACCATCCGCCAGACCTGTTGCATCTATGATAATGGGCAGTTGCCCTGTACGCCTGGGACTACCCAAACCCGGGATACCATGGAGTATGCGATACAAATCTTTGACAGGGCAGGGCACCCGAGTAATATTATACATACCGAACCAATTTATATTCTATGCAAATAAAAAATTCTGAGTTAGTACTTCGGGAAGATGGAAGTGTCTATCATCTTGCACTCAGACCTGAAGATATATTTGATACTATCATTACAGTGGGTGATCAAAATAGGGTAGAGCAGGTCTCCAGACATTTTGACCGGTTGATTGTATCGAAACAAAGCAGAGAATTTAAGACGCACAGTGGTTATATTGGTAATAAAGGAATCACTGTAATTTCTACGGGTATAGGCCCGGACAATATTGATATTGTGCTGAATGAACTGGATGTGCTGCGCAATTTCAATTTGGAAACCAGAGAGATAAATCCGACGCTGAAACAATTAGAGATTATTCGCCTGGGCACTTCTGGAGCTGTGAGGAAAGAGATAGAAACCGGTTCTATTGTCATTTCAGCCGGATCAGTAGGCCTGGATGGCTTAATGCATTTCTATGATTATCCGGAAAGTGAAATTACGGATTCTCTACTATCATGGGATATCCCCTGGCCGGTGAAACCATATTTCGCCTGGTCTGATGAAAGTTTAAGAAATCGCTTTGCACATCTCGGCTATCAGGGAATTACAATAACAGCCGGTGGCTTTTATGGACCACAGAGTAGATCATTAAGGATTCCGTCAAGGGAAGGTGATTTGATTGATCTCTTATCGGAGCGAACGATTGATGACTTTCATTTTAGTAACATGGAGATGGAGACTTCAGCTATTTATGGATTAGGAAAAGCATTGGGGCATAAGGCTTTATCCATAAATTGTATTCTGGCAAACCGAAAGGCAGGAACTTTTGTTTCTGACTACAAGATATTAATTGATAAAATGATTCAATCAGCATTGGAAATAATTACAACCTTAGAGTAAAATGAGATTTAGACATTTACTTATTCCATTTTTAGCATTCTTTTTTACTGAAGTGAATGCCCAAGTATTAAACGATGATTGCAATACAGCGACATTAATACCTGATGTATCAAGCTGGTGTTCCCAAGGTGGTCATTTTACCAACGCAGATGCTACACCCGGTGGATTCAGTGCTGCAGCTTGTTTTACCGGTCCGGGAAATGATGTTTGGTTCACGTTTGTTGCGAGAGCTACTGATATTACCATCACTTGTAAACCTGGTACATTGGCTAAACCAGAGATGGCATTGTATGGTGGCGGTTGCAATAGCTCCATCAGTGAAATACAATGTAAATCCGGTTTTACCGGTGGTGTGCTGGAATTGTACAAAGGAGGACTGGTGCCGGGTAGTATTTATCTGTTGAGAGTGCAAGGAGAAGGGATTTCAACAGGTACTTTTGATCTCTGTTTTAATAATTACTTTCCGCCGGTCAAGCCGGGTAGTGATTGTGTGACTGCATCAATATTGTGTGATAAGAGTGCTTTCATCGTTCAGAATGTATCGGGATTTGGTAATGTACCCGATGAACTGAAAGATGCACCCTGTCTGGCAGGGAACAATAATGTCAGTTCAGAATCTAATAGTACCTGGTATAAATGGACTTGTGATAGCTCCGGTAGCCTGACTTTTCAATTGACACCTTTGGCGGAGAACGATGACATTGATTTCGCAGTGTATGAATTGAATGGTGATCTGAGTACTTGTGACAGGACACTACTCAGATGTGAAGCTGCATCCTGCAAAGGTCCGACAGGCCTTTCTACAGATGCATCGGATGTTAATGAACAACCCAATTGTGATCAGGGTCAGAATAATTGGCTGGCTCCTATTCAGATGGAAGCCGGTAAAAGTTATCTATTGGGTATCAATAACTTTACTGCCGCAGGAAATGGCTTCAAGATCTCATTTGGAGGTACGGGTACATTTAAAGGTCCGATACCTGATTTTGAAATCGTTCAGGATGGAAATGTATGTCGGGAAGAGAATGTACAAATTATCGACAAGAGCAGAGACCCGAGTGCGACAATAACTGATTATCTCTGGACCTTTGGGCCGGATGCTTCAATTCAGTCATCAACTCAACCGGGTGATAAGACAGTATCTTATCTCAAAAGGGGTGATAAGATTATCAGTCTTACCTTGAAGAATGATAAAGGGTGTGTAGTATCGCGCTCTCAGGATCTGAATATACTTTGCTGTGGTCCTGGTCAGGTGATGTCACTGTCTGCTGACTCGACAGTACTTAGGATCGGAGACTCGATTAATATCGGGGCATCTGCCATTTTGGAAGGTGATCAGATTTTTTATGCCTGGGCACCATCAGCATTGATCAATTGTCAGGGATGTGACCTCAATAATATTCGTTTCTTCAGGAACACCTGGGTTTATGTAACTGCAACTGATCAGTTCAATTGCCAGTTGCGGGATTCTATTTTAATCAGAGTCGATCCACACTATCCGGTATATGCACCCAATGTTTTTACACCAAACCACGATGGAGTCAATGATAACTTTACAATTTTTACCAATTATGTGGCAGCCGAAATTCTGACACTGAAAATTTTTGATCGCTGGGGGGAATGTGTGTTCGAACGGGATAATTTCCTGCCAAATGATGATAAATTAGGCTGGGATGGTCGGTTTAAAGGTAAGTTTATGAACCCTGCCACTTTCGCCTGGATGGCTCAAATCAAGTTTATTGACGGTAATACTAAGATATTTAAAGGTTCGGTGTCTATAATTAAATAATTAATGTAGATTTATAGACCTAATAAATATACTAAACGTAAATGAATTTGAACATCTGATATCCTTGTTTGACCCCTGCACCCCTTCAGGGCCAAGGATATCAGATGGCCATTTCTAAGTCATAGAAGTACATTAGGTTATCAGACCAATAAGGTGATAACTTTTTATCAGCGTTTTCTCAACTTATTAGCTGATGCATTAAATCAGTTGATTTCTACTGAAAATAGTTTGAAGTAAATGCTATCTGCTCCGGTATAAATTATTTGCTTCCCTGAAGCCGACCAGCAAAGTTCTCCATCGATGTAAGAGCCCGAACTTCCGGTGATTTGTGTTAATTGACCTGAAAATAAATCCATGAGCCAAATTTCTGTATTGCCGGAACGATCACTCAGAAAGGCAAGTGATTTACCATCTGGGCTATATGCCGGGCAGAAATCGTTCCATTTTGTACTCACTAAAAATTCAGGTGAACCGGATCCATCACTGTTAATTGTGAAAATATCCTGATTGTAATTTTCCGGATTTGTCAACCGGGAAAAAGCAATTTTTGTACCGTCCTGAGACCAACTTAATATTTTAGGAGATCGGTCAGTTTTGATTCCTAAATCATTCAGATCATTGAAGTCTTTATTGATTTGAATTGGTTTACCGCCATCTTTATTTACTTTCCAGATATTATATTCATTCGTTTTTGAGGCATCCGATAAGTAAGCAATCCATTTGCCATCCGGCGACCAGGTAGCCCGATAATCAAATGTGTATCCTGTGGTCAGCTTCTTTATAGTGTTATTGGTTGTATTATATAATGCTATATGCGTTGGTCTGTAGCCGGGCTCGATTAGCGTCTCTTCGTTATCGGTATGGTAAACAATATTTGTCCCATCCGGCGACCATTTTGGCGCATAAGCATTGATTTGTATCAACTCACCTGTAGTTGCATTAACAGGGCTGATAAACAAAGACTGCGTGCTGTTTGCTCCATTATTCCATACATATTCACTGATGTATGCAACCCGGCTCATATCCGGTGACCAACTCCCGGATGTCCTGGACTCATTTACATTTTCAAATAGAGGATGAATTATTTCTGTTTCACCCGGAATTGACATTATTGTTTTTGAAATGGTATATAATCTATCGTCTTTTACGGCTTTGATTTTGAAAAACTTAGGTTTATTAGTTTCAAGGTTATTAACTGTATAGGTAAATTGTCCGTTTGGCACCCTGCTAAGTAAATCATACTTGCCAAATTCTACATCTGACATGTATATTTCAAAATAATCCGGCTCTTTTAAAGGGCAAGGGCATCCGCCACAGTAATTGCAAAAAGGTTTATGCCATTCTAAAGTAATTGAATTGCTGTTCCTTGTACTACTCAAAACAGGTGCATAAAGTCCGTTTGGATCCGTCTCCATTGTCAATCTCTCTTTAGAGCAGGAATAAAAAATGAACAACGAACTAACAAAGCAAATAAAGTAAAATGAAATTCTCATATCCTGAATATCTTATTTTATAATAACGATTTAATAAAGTACTTTGTAGATTATTCCAATGTTTGCAATTAAAGTTTAGAAAGAATAACTCAGCGTCACAAAGAAGTTTCTTCCCGCTTCAGGAAATAGCCCTATCGTACTATAATATCCTTTTCCTTCACCTAGAGCGTCATAATTCTGAGGAATTGGCGTATCAGATAAATGTTTGAATCTGTAAGTCCACCCATTACTGATGATTTGATTATCCCAGATATTATTTATGAAGAAATTGATATCCAGTGAATGCTTGCCTAAAGAAAGTGGCCAGGTAATATGCAGGTTCTGATAAGAGTAAGCGTCCAGCTTAGAATTAGGATTCGAGAAATTACTCAGATACTGACTACCTACGTATTTTACGTTATAAGCAATTTTCAGACCGGATAGAATTGAGCCAGTCCGGATAAAAGGAGTTAAAGCAATTTCACTAAAACAAATTAGATCAGGGCTGTAGGCAATATCAGTATTTGTATGCGATATTTTCTCTTGCGGGAGATATTCGTAGGCACCACTGGTATCTGCACTGACATCGATATATTCATTAATGAATTTAATTTTGTTGCTACTCAAGGTAACATTGCCACTGAAAGTGAGCCATTGAGTTGCATTGTAATGAATTTCAAATTCTATTCCTCTTCTGTATGAATCATTGACATTAGTGCGAGTGTATGCACCTACGTCATTTATTTCACCTGTCAGTACTAACTGGTTTTTATATCGCATCAGATAGGCATTGGCCTGCAGAGATAACTTATTTTTCTCTAATCGAAATCCGGCTTCCCAGTTTATCAATCGTTCATTTTTTGGTTTATTGCTATACGGACTTTCAGTGAAATCATCTCTGTTCGGTTCTTTGTTGCCAATTCCGGCAAATGTGTAGATGTTGATTGCCTTGGTGAGCGAATAACTAAGTCCAATTTTTGGATTGAAGAATAGAAAATCAGCAGATTGTGGTCCCAGGTCGCCATTTTGCTCAAATCCCTGATAATTATATCTGAGTCTTCGTAATTGCAGGTCACCTAAGAGAGTCCATTTACCCGCCGTGTATTCTGAATTGTAATAAATGCTCTGCTCGTTTTTATCAGCATCATTGTCATAGTAATTCTTTGGCTGAAAATCCGGCAAGCTCAATACCTGTCTGACAATTCCAAAATGCCTGCCCAGGTATTGCTGTGCATTAATGCCTATGATATGAACCATTCGCCCTGCGGACAATCTGTAATTTACGTTGATCCCGTATAAGTTATTCCTCAGCCATCTCTCTCGTATGAGGTCGCTGTATCCGTTCACATCATTGAAATAGTCACTCAGATTTTGCTGATTTTTATATTGATTGTAAAAACCCGTTCCGTAAGTATGGTAAAGTGTCGCCTGAAGTCTTGAATGACTTGTAAATTGGTGATTTACAATGAATCTGGAATAAACCTGAGTGTAATTATCAGTCTCATCATCATAGAAAGTACTATCTGTTTTCAGCCCGGAGGGATTATAAGTTTTGTCTCCATTATAATAGTAAAAATAAGGCGTTCCATTCCATGCCTGATATGTCCTCTCCTTGCCAAAGTAAACATTTGCTCTAAAAGTTGTTTTGCCAGATTCATACTGAGTCTGCAGTGAAGCGGAATAAAGGTTGCTGAAAGCTCTGTCAATATAGCCATCAGAATGAACTCTACTGCCTCTGACCCGAAAGCTGAATTTTCCTAACTTTCCACTGTTGAGGGCGAGGTTATATTTCTGTGAATTGAAGGAGCCTGCACCGATTTGTGCATCCAGTCCGAATGCATCTGAAGGTTTAGCAGTTCTGACATTGATACTGGCGCCAAAAGCGCCGGGTCCAAAGGATGATGTGCCTACGCCGCGCTGTATCTGAATAGCGCCAGCATCCTGTACGATGTCGGGTAGATCAACCCAGAAAACATTTTGGCTCTCTGCATCATTGACAGGAACACCATCAATAGTTACATTGATTCTGGTCTGGTCTGAGCCCCTGATACGCAAATAGGTATATCCGATTCCATTGCCTGCATCAGAGGAACTAATAGAAGAAACCGTACTATTTAATAAAACCGGCAGATCTGATGCACTTTCTGTGTTTAGGTTTTTCTTTGTTAGTGTCTTTTGTGTGACCGGTGTATTATCGCCAGCCCAGGTGCCTATTATCTCAACATTATCCAGAATCTTAGCATCAACTGTATCCTTTACTGAATTCTGTGCATTTAGATGAGTAAATGCAATGAGAAACACGATTGTGTATTTGCATGTAAAAATGGAACGCATATTTATCGTTTTGTGATTTCTCCTACCTGGGGTTAATAGTAGAATCTAATTCACAAATTCCCGTCCCTTCCCGGTATTACCCGGGCAGGTTCAATGGGTATAATCTCAGCCGTCTGAATATCAGAGTTGGCACCCCAAAAAGATTAAGGCAAAGGTAACGTTTCCGGAATCATTAATCAAGCCGAAAATGTTCCTGCCCATTAAAAATGTTTGCCCAGCATCTTGCCTTTAAAGTAATTTAGCCAGTCCTGGACTTTGCTTCCACTTAGCATGATCTTTTCGGCAGAGAAATGATCATCGGATGCTGCATTTTCAATCTTTTGATTTAATTGTTCGATTGACCGGATGTGATGATCGTGTACTTTGGTGGCGTAGAATTGTGCGTCTGTCAGTTGCTTCTCGTGGTGGTCCTGGTTGAGCAAGAGCAGGCGGTTTTCTTCCAGCATAAGCCGGTGATTATAAACTCTAGTTTTTAATAAAAGCTTGCTTAATATTGGCGATAGCTCAATTAATAACAGAATGCATAACAATAAGAGATAGCGCCATTTTAAAGCTATGTTTTCATTTAACAGATGTTGCAATGCCTCGATCTGACTCAGGAAACCTGAATTTTCTTTGGCGTCAAATTCCTTTATTTTATTTGCAGCTACACTTTGAATAGAATCCATTTTTGCATTGACTTTCAATAGTGTAGGGCCGGATTGTTGATTGAATACATTCAATTTTTCAGTTGCCAGATCTAAAGCTTCTTTTTTCGCTTTTGCAATGGAAGCAATCCCGATTTTACCCGTACCACCGCTCCCATCAATTTCCTGTAAATAAGCTTGCCTCAACTGGATTACCTGACTATCGAGTCCGGTTCGCATTGCATTTAGACTATCTAATAAAAAAAGCGAGGGTGCTTTCTGTACCTTAGTCGATTGTTCTATTTCAGCAACTAATTGCTGTCTCTTTACTTCTTTATCAGCAATAAGTTGTAGCTCAATATCTTTTCTAAACAGATATAAAAGTGCTGGTTGCGCCATAAAGGCTCCCAGACAGAGAGCGAGAACTACCCTGAATGCAATCGCTCCTGAATTATTTTGAGTAGAATCCTGCTGAATTCCGGCGACGAGTACCCGATCGATTGTCAGTACAATAAATCCCATCAGGAACGCACCTGACAGGATTAGTAAAAGGTTTGAACTAACTGTACTGAAAAAATACCCCCAGGCACACATAGCAAATACCCAGGTACCCAGAATGCTCAAACCAATCAGGTGGAATTTTCGCCGGTCCGCTTTATTTCCGTCTAAAAGCGACCTGTCAGCTGATACTAGCCAACAAAGAAATTGATCTGTCAATTTATATGAGTTTTAATAGTTAATTATTCACAGTTCAGGCATTTTAAGCCACTCGCTGTCATTTCCCAATGGTAATTGCTCAGATCATTCGCGTTATATGTATTTTCTGGTTGATATTGTGCATCCACCGTATAAGCATTGATTGAATCATCAAACTGTACTTTGGTTTTATCCGGTATCAGAATCGTAATTTCCATTTCCGAATTCATATTTCCGGCCGGTAATTCGTAAACGTTGGATAATACCATTTCATTATTAAAGATCTTTACTTTATAAGAATTAGCCAATTGATCAGCATTCAAGGCTGCTTTACTGTAATACTTCAACTTTTGCTCAACCTGCATTTTACCAGTCGGTGAGTTTCTTATATTAATTCTGATGTTGTCTCGCGTTAATTCCTGTTTCGCCGGAGCTATCTTATTCAGGCTAATCCTGATCTCTTTACTCAGATCTATATTGATATCATCAGTCTTATCATTCATTTGTAAAGTAAAATCAGCTGGCAGATCATCCATATCCACATTATCCTGATCACCATTATATGTTACAGTATTCAACTCTTCCTCAGAACAATCGACACAAGAAATGCCCTGTTCATCCATTCGGTACAGTTTGCCCTTTAGATTATAATTAAAACCATTCGGCATTTGTTTTTTATTTACCGGGATATCACGCAACATCCAGAGTACTTCATCATCCTGTATTCTGAACGTAGCACCAACTGGAATATAGAGTGTGAGATCCACATCCTGTACGCGATATTTACAATCTTTTTTTATTGTGATATAATCAGAAAAGGTAATCGATTGATTATCTGAAGCGACATTATATTCGATACAGTTAATATTCTTCCTGGCTTCTTCATTACTGCTACCTTGACTTTTCAATTTTTTCTGGAGATACCATGTTGAATCTTCTGACTTTTTAATAGTGAGTGAAGGCATATTTTCCAGTACCATATCACCACTATTATTGTATCTGAAGAAAAACATTTGCATATCCTGCTTATCTGATTTGTCGAGCTTTAATACGACATTGTCTTTGTTATTAATATTCAGCGGAATATTTCCGCTTTCTGAATAGGCAAACCGGTAATCATTGGCTGTTAAGCCGCCCATCACCATCAAACAAATCAGGTTTGTGAACCAAAAAACCAACAAACTCTTACGTAATGTGGTCGAGATATTTGATTTGAAAAGCATTCTCAAAGCCCAAAGAACAAGGAATACCAAAGGAACAGTAAAAACCACGATACTATTTAAACCTGCGATGAAATTTATAATCGTTGAGTTCGAAGATATAAAGTGAATTGCAGGTAAAGCAGCTACGAAAACTATGATCATTGAAATCCACGTAAATCCAAAGACCAGCAGCAGAATAATACCGATGATTTTTAAAAAAGGACTAATCACCTTTTTTATATTTGACCAGGCTGAATGTATATTATCTTCCAAATCCTGGATAAAATCATTAGTTCGCTCTTTAAGTTGGCTATCTTTTACTTTAGCAGAAATATTGTCTGTCATATGATTTACCTCATCTGAAAATCGATTGAAACCTTTCTCCAGATATTCTGCAATATTGGAAACGGAAGCGTTCTCGCCTTTCATAGCCAGAAAATCTGCTGACGTTTTCGCTTTAGGTATGAAAATCCACAGTAAAATATAGATTGGGATACTTACTCCTGCTCCAAAACTGAGAACTATAAATGCCAACCTGAATAGTAAAACATTTACCCCGAAATAAGAACTTAATCCATTACAAACACCAGCAAACCATTTACCGTTGGTATTTCTAAACAAACGTTTACCGGTGTTGTACTTACCACTACCGGAAGATGTTGTTTTCTCATTGGTTGCAGCCTGACTATTTGCTGAGAAATCATCTTCCAGAGGTTCAGCGCCAAAATCTTCCGGCTTACCCATGATTGTGATAATCTGGTCAATATCTGATTCATTGATTATGAGCCGGTTTTTTACATTTTCCTGAAGTAATTCTCCTACTCTGGATTCTATATCATTCATGATTTCCTCGTAGCTGTCATAACTTGAGAAATGAGACTTGATAGCTCTGAGATACTTATCCAGTTTATTATAAGCCTGGTCATCAAGTATAAAAGGCAGGCCGCCAAGATTAATATTGATTGTCTTATTCATGGTCGTTTTTAGTTTTTGTGGTTTGTGAAACTGTATTGACTAATTCAGCCCAACTAGTTAGTAATTCATTTAGTAATTGTTCTCCATCCGGGGTAATCGTGTAATATTTCCGCGGTGGTCCTGCACTGCTCTCTTTCCAGGAGTAATCCAGTAATCCACCATTCTTTAGCCTGGTCAATAGGGGATAAACAGTTCCTTCTACGACGAGCAGATCAGCTTCTTTTAGCTTATGGATTATATCGGAAGTATAAAGCTCCTGACCAGAGATTACACCTAAGATGCACATCTCAAGCACTCCTTTACGCATCTGCGCCTTGGCATTCTCTATTTTTTCTTTGTTATTCGTATTTATAAATTCAGACGACATGTTACATCATTTTATATTTTGTAATGCAAATATAAGGGTATTGGCATGTATTATGCAATACATAATACTGTTTTATGGAAAATAATTTGAATTTTTCGACAAAAGAAGATTTTCTATCGATGATTCAAACTTGTTTTACCTTTGATTTAATGAATAGAATATTTATAGAGCGGTTCATATTATCAATATCAGTAATCTGCTGTTTGCATTGCTTATCAATAGGGCAGGAGAGTATTGAGCTATATTTCACACAACCGATTTATTCACAGTTTCAGAAACCAGAGTTTCCGCAAATACATACTGGGGGCGATGCTGTGAAGCAACGGACGATTGATATGATCAATGAAGCGCATTTTACACTGGATGTGTGTATGTATAATGCCAGTGATATCGATATTATCATAGCATTGATGAAAGCATCAGATCGGGGAGTTCGGGTTAGGTACATCACGGATGATAATACTTCCAATTCAGCCATTAAACGTTCTTTGCCCTTTCCAGTTTTGTACTCTTCAAAAGGTGATGGAATCATGCACAATAAGTTTATGGTAGCTGATGCCTATGTAAGTAATCTAAGTATTGTGATGGCAGGTTCCATGAACTGGACAGCCAGTGGTGAGTATGCAGATGCAAATAATATCTTTTTTATAAAACAAAATGAATTGGCACTGGCTTTCACAAAAGAATTTGATGAAATGTGGGGCTCATCCGGCGATCAACCTACGAGCGCCGCTCTAAGTGGAAATCAGAAGAAAGATAATACGCCCCATGAGTTTGTAATTTCGGGCATTCCTGTTGAGTTGTATTTTTCACCTTCAGATGGTAATGAACAGAAAATTGATGATGCATTGAGATCGGCGCAATACAGTGTTGATTTTGGTATGTACACTTTTACCAGTGATGGCTTAAGTGATGAATTATTAAATCTGCATAGTGAAGGTGTTGATATTCATGGGATAGTGGACAATTTTGGAAGTAGTGACCGGGTATTTTATAAATTAAAGAATCAGGGAATTGATGTAATTGAGCACACACCTGAGACGCTTTTGCATCATAAATATTGCATTATAGATGCTGGCGAA
>CAZGKN010000062.1:0-11594 GCA_964525915.1 uncultured Saprospiraceae bacterium
ATGGATTAAATTTCGTTCCGCGGTATCACAGAACATGGTCACCAGTTGAGTTGGCCTGAATTTGATGTCGTTTTCGCTGATATTATACCGGGCGATATTTTTACGGGTATTATCCATAATCAGCAAAAAACCGGCATTATCGCGGCTATAATTGTATTGAAGAATATTATTTTCACACCCAAAATCAAAGTCATACGCCTGGCCATCGCCATTGCCCAATTGTCTGCCTGTATGGTAAACCTCATTGAATTGCATGATGGTTTCCCTGGCGTGCGACATCCATATTGCCGCGGTATGAGGCCACCAGGAATAACGGTTGTCGTCACCGGTGTAGAGCTGGGGATCGCCCGTCCGAAGGCAGGTTTGGTCGGCAATATTATGCTCAATCAGCCCGCGATAGGCATAGTGTAAAATAATTGCATCACCACCCAGGTTTTCCAGATAATTTCCGCGGATCACTATATTCTTTCTTCCTGTAACCTGGATGCCAATTTTATCACAACGTTGAATTGTATTGTTTTCAAAGGTGAGATCCGGGCAACTACCCAGGAGGGTACAATCAGAAAAAGAAGCACGATGACGAGAATACCCGCATTGATAATCAGAATCGCTGGTAATGAAAATTCAATAGGAGCGACATTCAGATAATAATCTGTTTCGTCAAGTTTAATAAAACCGAAATGATATTGTAGCCAGGCAAGCCCCAGTCCTATTACATTTCCCCAGAGTATTCCTTTCCAGATGATCTGGGCTGCCTGAATGATGAAAATCTGACCAATTGCTTTATTTCGCATTCCCATTGCTTTGAATAGTCCTATCATTTTTAATCTGTTCAGTATGAAAATAATGAGAACAGTAGCCATGTTGATCAGGCAAACTGCGATCATCAATACCATAATCACAAACTCATTGTAGTCTTGTAATGCAAGCCAGTCAAAGATTCCCGGGAATTTATTGCGAATAGTAGAGCTATATACATCAGAAGGTAAGATTTCTTTGTACAAATATTCATTGATGACTGGCAAGTCATCCAGATGTTCGACAAATAGCTCGTATCCTGTGTATTGATCAGGTTTCCAATGCATCAGGCCTTGTAGTACTGAAATGTCACAGAGTGCAAACTGTTTGTCATACTCTTCCAGACCGGTTTTGTAAATACCTTCGATATGGAATCGCCTTGGCACTTGTTGGCCATTGATGACAAAATGAACGATGATATCTTTGCCGGTGCTTAGTTTTAATCTATCAGCAGTAGATTGTGAGATTGTGATACTTCGGGTGTTTGAATCTGCATAGATTCTGGCCGAACCTGCGACTAAATATTTTTTCAGAAACATAGAGTCAAATTGATGACCTACGCCTTTCAGGACTAAGCCCTCTATCTGATGGTCAAAAACGATGATTCCCGGCATCTGGACGAAGGCTTGTATATGTCTGATGCCACCTTGTGTCTGCTTTTCTTTTACACCAGTAATCCAATTGGTAAATGGAATAGTGCGTTCCTGTGAATAAGCGATCCGGCCTATATGTCGAATACTGTCAATCAGCCCGGGTGATAACTGGATAGGCTCGGGTTCGAGGGCCTGATCAAATTCTGGCGGCGCGATCTGAATATGTCCCCAGAAATCAAATACTTTTCGTTCTATTTGATTTTTAAAGCCAGATACGAGTGCATTGGTAATCAACATCACTGCTACAGATAATGCAACGGTAATCACTGCTAATTTCATAATATTGGATGAAAAAGCATTGGTTCTGGAATCCCTAATCCTTGAAGCTATATAGTAGCTTAATTTCAAATTGTATGGCTTTAGTGAGCAAATCTACAATTTGTATATTTGCGAAAAAATTAAAAGATGAATTTTATAGAGGAGTTGCAATGGCGCGAAATGATCTCAGATTCTACGCCGGGTGTCGATGACTTGTTTAAGTCTGGCGCTGTAACTGGCTATATCGGTTTTGATCCGACTGCTCCTTCGCTCACTATCGGCAACTTCGTACAGGTAATGTTGCTTGACTTGTTCCAGCGGACGGGTAACCATCCGATCGTGCTGATGGGAGGCGCTACCGGAATGATCGGTGATCCATCTTTTAAAAATACAGAACGGGAACTTAAATCACCGGAAGAGCTCTGGGACAATGTCAAAAAGCAAATGGATCAGATGCGTAAGTTTCTGGATTTTGATTCTGATACTAATCCAGCCATTTTGGTGAATAACTACGACTTCTATAAGGATATGAATATCCTGGTTTTCCTGCGTGATATAGGTAAAACTCTGACTGTCAACTATATGGCAAGTAAGGACTCGGTAAAAAAGCGCATGGAGACAGGAATTAGTTTTACAGAGTTTAGTTATCAATTATTGCAGGGCAATGATTTCCAACTACTGTTTGAGAAATATAATTGCCGGCTCCAAATGGGGGGCTCTGATCAATGGGGCAACATTACTGCCGGAACTGAATTTATCCGAAGAAATTTAAGTGAAAAGGCTTATGCTGTCACTACTCCATTACTCACAAAGGCAGATGGAACCAAGTTTGGAAAATCAGAGCAGGGCAACATCTGGCTGGATCCGGAGATGACCAATCCATTCCAGTTTTACCAGTTTTGGATCAATAGCGATGATGCAGATATTCCTAAGTTTTTACGATACTTCTCCAGAAAAAATAAGAATGAAATTGAAGCGCTGGATCAGGAAATTGCAACTAATCCCAATGATGTAAAACGAATCCTGGCAGAAGAAATCACTGCCCGGGTTCACAGTGAAAAAGATTTGGCTTCAGTGAAGTTAGTTACTGAATTGCTTTATGGGCGTAACTTTAATGCTGATTCGATTCATGAGGTAGGTGAAGAGAGTATCCGATTATTAATGGCTGAACTGCCGCATCTGACAACAAGCTGTACTGCTATAGACCAGTTAAATTGGATTGATTTTCTCACTGAAAATTTAAGCATATTTGCATCAAAGGGTGAGGCCCGACGCGCACTTCAGGGCAATGCGATTCAGGTTAATCGACGTCGGTTAAGTGATGCTGCCGAAAATGTCAAAGCCTCTGACTTACTACTGGAGAAGTATATTTTTATCGAGAATGGTAAAAAGCATAAGTACATCATTGAGCTAATCTAAATTATTGATTTGCCAATTCAAAATTTACTTAATGCACACCCAATTACTGATAATATGTTTCTCATATTATAGTTCAAAGTGTGATCGTACATCAAATCAATTTAGATGTATATTTTATTCTAAATGCCGATCGCTTTTGGTTATTGTCAGTCGAATAATACTTTCTTCCATTGCAGTCAAAGAATGTGGAGTATCCGGATTTAAAGAGATAATCTCGCCTCTGCCTAAGTCCATTTTATGACCTTCAGATACTAATTGCAATTTACCCTGTACGATCGATATTGAGATCGGATATTTATTTGCTTTTTCCGGAAGCGTCTGTCCAGCCCGCATGGTAATTCTGATTTCTTTGGTGAAAGGAGTATTTACGAGAATGTGCAGAGCCGGGTAATCTTCGTTGAAGAAAATTTCATCAAGTAAACTAGCTTTTATCATGTCTTTTGTCTTTTGAATGTGTAACGTTTTTTACTTCCGGTTTCTTATATTTTTCAGGATATTTATGTATAAAATTTTACTTCCTGAGTTTGGAGTAATTTCTTCTCTTTTTGAAAAAAATCTTTGGTTATAGACTTAATTTGGATGAATTGGAACTCAATAATTTTTTAACGCATTCTCATTATTCATTGATTGATAAAATGAATAATCTGAAATCGATACAATTTTTATGACGTATTTATACGTTATGGAATAAAAATTTAACTATGAAGCGGATAACCATTTTAATTCTCAGTGTTTTAGCCATTTCTGCCTGTAATAAAAGGTCATTTAGTGCTAAGGCGAATGAGACAACATCTAATATAATTACCACTATGAAGAAAGATTCTGTACCAGCCAGTGATTTTGCGAAAATAGATAGCCTAATCTCGATTCATCAGATCGAATCCGCAGAAAAATTATTGCTGGATTTAAAAGTAAAGTATGAATCCTCCGGTCAGATGGATGGTTATATCCGTGCAGTGATGTCATTGTGCCAGATAAAAGGCTCCAGTGGTTCAGTGAATGGATCTAACGATCAGACAGGTCAAAACCTTTCTGCTGTGATTGACTTCCTGCAGTCCGAACTGAAAGGGAAGCCTGAACCCGTGCATTCGGTTTTATCTAATCTACTGGCAGGTACCCTGGTATCTGTACAGGGTTATCTTCATCACAGAGATCAGGATGCTACGTCAGTTGAAGGGGCTTGGGACAAAGATTATCTGACCTGGTCTATGGAGCAATTGCAGCAAGAAATCAATCGGTTATTTATTAGCTCGATAGCGCAGGATACATTAAAGCAAATCCCGATAAAAAATCTATCACTCATCACTGAATCTTCCAGTGATATGGCGGGAGTACTGACTGTATTTGACTTCCTTGCATTCCGGGTATTGGACTATATGCAAAACAGTACAAATTTTGTTACTGAACCCGTATATAAGTTTCAGATTTCCGGCAGTGAATTTTTCGCACCGGCAGATAAGTTTATCCATACAGATTTCGCTACCCGGGATAGTTTATCGATGATTTATCAGAGTGTATTGGTCTATCAGCGATTGTTGGATTATTACCAGTCATTGAAGGAAGATACCGTATTGTTTGCTCGTACCAATTTCAACCGGTTAGCTTTCATATATGAGCATTCGGTGGACCCGGAAAAAGTTGCACAGTATGAGCATTCACTCACTGAATTTATTCAAAATAATCCATCATCTCCATTATTGGCAATATACGAGTGGCAACTTATCAATTTAAAGTATAAGAATGACGCATATTCATTGACTGAGCCGGGTAGTGGAGATAAAGATTTATTAAAAAACTTATATCAGGATGCAAAGAACATAATAAGGAAATATAAAGATTCAGATATCCCGGGTGTCCAAAATGCAAAAGAATTCATTCTAACATTACAGAGTCCTTCACTGAGTGTGGATATTGAAAAGGTGCTTATGCCTAATCAGCCAAACCTGATGCTGGTACACTATTCAAATAAAGATTTGGGTTCTGTCAGATTGTTTAGTATGGACAGGAACCGGTTTATGGATTATCAATTGAATAGAGGAAATCTGGATATAAAGGATCTAAAACTGGTAAAAACATTGGATTTCCCTTTAAATGATCCCGGTGATTATAGAGAGCATACAGCAGAAGTGATGATTGAGGCATTGCCTCCGGGTTATTATTTATTGGACAGAGGTGTGTATTCTAAGAGCACTTATAACCCATACAGCTTGTTTCAGGTAAGTAATATTGGTGTAGTTGCGATGCAATATTCAAATGGTCTGTCTTATAGAGTTGTTGACAGAAAGTCGGGTGAAGCATTGCCCGGGAGTAAAGTAGAAGAGTTTTATTACAGTTATAATAGAGGTGCTCAGGTTGACAAAACTGAAACCAGAATTGCTGATAAAGATGGTTTGGTACATTTAAATGGTCAAAAAGGCAGAGGGTTCCGGACAGTAATCTATCATGGAAAAGATGAACTGGTCAATGAGGACAATGTATATATTGATGATTATCGTTTTCGGTCAAATCCTCATATGGAGTATCAGGTCTTTTTAGATAGAGCTATTTACAGACCCGGACAGATGGTTTATTTCAAATCTATTGCCTATGACAGAAACAAGGACGGCATTCCATCTATAGTGCCCGGTGCACGATTTGAGATTACTTTGCTCGATGCAAACTATCAGGAATTAGCTTCACAGACTTTAATTGCCAATGATTTTGGTTCTATACATGGTTCATTTGCAATACCTGCAGGTGGACTTACCGGACTTTTTAACTTGCGCATTAATGGCGGATATTCAAAGAGTTTTAGAGTCGAAGAGTATAAACGACCAAAGTTTGAGGTAGTATTTGATACGCTGTCTGAGTCATATAAGTTGGGGGATCAGGTAGTAATCAGCGGCCATGCTAAGAATTATGCCGGAGTGGCCTTATCCGGTGCCACAGTTACCGGAACCATAACCCGTAAGCAGATTCGGCGGTGGTATGGCTGGTATAGTGCTTATTATATGCCCGATAATAGAGGTGATAATTCAATGGTGATAAGCAATTTCAGCAGTCAGACGGATGAAAATGGAAAGTTTGAGGTCCGATTCCCAGCTTTGCCGGATTTGTCTGTTTCACCGAAGTCAAATCCTCAGTTTCAGTTTGATATTCATACAGATGTTACAGATATCAACGGTGAGACACAATCCGGGGATAAGCGATTGACGATTAGTCACAGCAAGTATAATGTTGCTTACAAAATAGCTAATCCGGCAGATGTATCAGATTTACATAATTTTAGCATTGAAGCAAGTGGGGTAGAAGGCAACCCGTTAACAGTGAAAGGTTTTCTTAAAATCGAGAAGTTGAAGGAGCCCAGACAATATCTTCGGCCAAAAGCATATCCGAATCCTGAATTTGTAATGGTAGAAAAATCAGACTATAAGCGATTGTGGCCTTACGAAGCCTACCTGAATGAAGCAAACCCTGAATTTTGGCCGGTCGAGACCACATTATTCCAAGGTCAGCAAGCGTCAGGTGAAATGGATTTACAAAATCTGACAAAAGGCAAGTTGCAGTTAGGAACTTATAGAATAACTTACCAACCTGAGGGTGGAAGTGCTGAAGAGTCGAAAAATATTTATTATTTACGGGTTAATTCAGATAAAAAGAATAATCTTCTCGATCCCGGGTCGAATCAATTACTCTCACTGGTTTGTGATCAGGATACTTATGAACCCGGCTCAACAGCGAAGATTCAGGTACGCACGACAAATCCATCCGGTAAGGTCGCATTGATTGGGGTAAAGAATAATGTATTTCTTTTTGAGAAATGGATCAATGCTTCCAGGCTATATTCAGAATTGAAAAAATTATCCCAATCAGATCTGGGAGGGGTACGGATTTTGGCTTATACTTATGGGTATTCGCATATGGATCAGGCTTCCCTGATACTGAATGTTCCGTGGACGATGAAAGATCTGAATATCCAGTTGATTTCTTTCAGAGATAAACTACAACCCGGTCAGGATGAGACCTGGCAGTTGAAAATCCTGGGGGATAAGAAAGAATCAGTAATGGCTGAAGTGTTGGCAACTATGTATGATCAGTCACTGGATGTATTTACTAAAGAAGATTATCAAAGAATTGATTTCCCTGTGGAGCGCTCTTACATCAATATCAGTGAAATCAATAGGGGGGCGACCTCCCTGGCGGTATTGAATCGTGAATCATTTAATCTCGAACTTAATCTGGAACCAGTTTTACTTACTTTCAAACGTCAATTAACTGATCAATACTATCGTACAGAATATTATCGGTATTATGGCAGACGATATGCGATGATGGAATCAGCCGCTTCTTCGGATCTCATGATCAAAGAATACAGTCCTGTGGTAGCAAGGAAAGCTTCAGGCGGCATGGATGAATCCGCTAATGATGCACCTGATGAATCAAAGCCAAAAGAAGATAAGCCTGTGGATTCAGCGCCTTCACTGCGGACAAATCTGGAGGAAACGGTATTCTTTTATCCCGATCTGTTGACCGATAAAGAAGGAAATGTCATCCTTAAATTCAAGATGAAAGAGGCATTGACCCGCTGGAAATTCAGAGTTTTCGGGCATACTAAAGATTTAGCACAGGGATATCTTGAAAGAGAAGTAACTACTTCAAAAGAGCTCATGATTTTCCCAAATCTACCCCGATTCTTCAGAGAAAATGACACAATTGTCCTGAGTGCAAAAATTAGTTCTATGGGGAAAACTTCCGGACCGGTTAGAGCCAGGCTCGAACTCATAAATGAACTAACAGGCCAGACGTTGCCATCTGCTATTTATTTGGATGATCAATTAAAACAGGTTAATCTGACAGCCGGTAGTTCTCAGGTTGTGTCCTGGAAGATTGTTTCACCCCGATTACCTGTGGAAGTTGTAGATGTAAAGATGACTGCAGAAACAGCGTCCCATCAGGATGGGGAACTCAATGTTCTTCCAGTACTTACAAACAGAATGATGGTTACTGAGACTATGCCATTTCAGGTTCGAAGCTGGCAGACCCGGGAATTTTCGTTTGACGCCATGAATCGATCTTATTCATCTAAGACTATGGTTCCATACCGTTATACGCTGGAATACACAGCTAATCCACTATGGTACGCCATTCAGGCCTTGCCCTATATCATGGAGTACCCGTATGAGTGTACAGAGCAGTTATTGAACAGATATGTAGCGAATTCCCTGGCGACTGATATTATAAATAAGTATCCGAAAGTAAAGTCAGTGTTTGATCATTGGCGGCAAAATGGTAGCATTCAAAGTAATCTGTATAAGAATCAGGAGTTGAAATCAGCATTGCTACAAGAAACGCCCTGGGTATTGGATGCGAAGAGCGAAACTGAGCGACAGAAGAATATCGCCCTTTTATTTGATTTTAATAAAATGAGCAATGAATCGAATGCTGCATTGCGGAAGATATTGGAACGACAAAATTCAGATGGAAGTTTTTCCTGGTTCCCGGGTTGCTCTGCAAATGAATATATTACCAGTTATGTTCTTGAAAATCTGGGCCATTTGTCTAAATTGGGAATCACAACATCGAATCAAAGCCAGATTAATGAAATGGCTGCAAAAGCGATACAGTATTGCGATAATCAGGTAGTCAGACATTATGAAGATCTTATCCGCTGGCAGAAAGAACGGAAGTTGAAGCCGGAAGATGATTATTTTGACCACTGGGTGACGCAATATTATTATGCTAGATCATTCTTTAGAAAAGGACAATTGCCACAGAATGAGGCATTTAACTATTATTATTCACAAGTGAAAAAACATTGGAGTAAGCAACAGTTGTATATGATGGGGATTGCAGCTACTGTACTGGAACGATATGGAGATCATGATTTGGCAGCGACAATCATTGAAGGTATTAAACAGACAGCAATCAAGAGTGATGAGTTGGGAATGTACTGGAATTCAGGTTGGGGTTGGTATTGGTATCAGATGCCGATCGAAACTCAATCGCTTATGATCGAAGCTTTTGACGAGATTGCTAAAGATAAACCGGCTGTTGAGGAAATGAAATTATGGCTCTTGAAGAATAAGCAAACCAATCACTGGCCGACAACAAAAGCAACTGCCAGTGCCATTTATGCGCTAATGCTCACTGGCGGGGTCAGTAGCCTGGAGACGATTCAACCGGAGATAAGTATTGGTAAAGACAATGTGGATCTAAGTAAAGTAGAACAACAAGCCGGAACAGGATATTTAAAAATTAATTATTCCGGAGATCAGATTCAGCCGGATATGACTAAAATAAAGGTAACTAACCGAAGTCAGGTGGTTAATTGGGGCGGGGTATATTGGCAGTATTTCGAGGATATGGATAAGATTACATCTTTCAAGGATACGCCACTGAATATCTCAAAAACTTATTATAAAGTTAAGAAGACAGATAGAGGTGAGTCATTGCTTGATATTTCACAGAATCCTGTGCAGGTAGGAGACAGGATTCGTGTGCGAACAGTGATAAGGGTAGATAGACCTATGGAGTATGTTCATCTGAAAGATATGCGCCCTGCCGGCCTCGAACAGATAGAGAATATCAGCGGATACCGATATAATCATGGTTTAGGTTACTATCAGGCACCTAAAGACCTGGCAAACAATTTTTTTATTGATTATTTACGTCCGGGTACTTACACATTTGAATATGATCTGGTAGCTTCGCTGAAAGGTAATTTCTCCACCGGTATTTCGACAATACAGTGTATGTATGCACCTGAGTTTTCCAGCCATAGTGCAGGTCAACGATTTGAGATTGAATAGGGTAGAGAGAAGGCAGATAATTTATGTAGTAATACGATAGGATATTTGCCTTTTCTGCGATTTGTTACACACTCCTGTCATTTTTTAAATGCGAGAATGTATAGGCTATGGACTAGCAATATTTTTTATCTTTATTCTAATAAGTAAGAAGGAACCATGACTCTACAGGAATTATTTGATGCGGCCTCAGCCCAACCACATTTTGTAATTATTTATTTTATTGCACTGCCATTGGTTGCAGCGATTATGTGGTGGATAGCCAAAGACCATGGCATAGAATCTCCCTGGAAATATATTTATACCGCATTGGTTTATCTCGCATGTATTCCCGGCATTTTGGCCTTTACATTTGATATTTACATGTTTATATTTCAAAGGGGAAATATCCTGAGCACAGATATTAATCTGCAGGTGCTACCTATACTTAGTATGGCATTAACTCTTTGGCTAATCAGGAAAAATATTGATTTTCAGGAAATACCCTGGTTTGATAACATCAGTCGGATGATTACGATAATATTCAGTGTTTTGATCCTGATGTTTCTGATTGACAAGATTCATATCTATTCCTTTACATACGTCCCACTCTGGCAGTTATTGGGGATATTTGTTGCACTGATATTAATTGTAAGGTACGCCTGGTCCAGGATGTTTTGAAATTGATTTATTAAAGCAGGTTTAAGTCAAAACAAAAAAGAGCAATCGTATGACTGCTCTTTCGTTATCTCTGATTAGAAAATTATGCGTTGATCTGAGATTCCAGATAACTTACAGCATCACCTACCGTCTGGATTTGCTCAGCTTGCTCGTCTGGAATAGAAATGTTGAACTCCTTCTCCAATTCCATGATCAGCTCTACTGTATCCAGTGAGTCAGCCCCCAGGTCATTGGTAAAACTAGATTCCAGTGTGACATCTGATTCATCCACACCCAGTCTCTCAACGATGATTTTTCTTACTTTTTCTTCAATGCTTTGTGACATCTTAATTTCTTTAGTTTACTTTAGATTTTGAAATAAAGTGCAAAGTAAAGGATATTGCTAACTATAATCAAAGATTTAACAAAAAAAATTTATTTCTGATGCCGGGTTAAATGGTTTTGACTTTGTTTCCCTTGCCATAATTCCTGCAAATATTTGATTTTCATGTCAGATATTGAAATAATATGTAATAAGTACACTAACTTTGCAGCCCTAATTTTATACAATGAGCAAAAGAATGTATCAAAATACGAAAATTGTTGCAACACTTGGTCCGGCATCAGAGAGTAAAGAAATGATGATGGATTTGGTGAAGGCCGGAGTTGATGTATTTAGAATAAATATGTCCCATGGAGATCACAAGGAAGTGGAGAAGATTATCACCCGTATCAATGATTTAAATAAAGATCTTTCGATTCACGTCGGGATATTGGCTGATTTGCAGGGACCTAAATTGCGGGTGGGCAAAATTAAGAATGATAGTATGGCAATTACACCTGGTCAGATATTGACATTCGTGAATGAGCCTTGCATCGGAGATGAAGAAAAGATTTACATGAGCTATACTCAGTTTGCTGCTGATGTAGAGCGTGGTGAAACAGTTTTGCTTGATGATGGTAAGGTCGCCCTGGAAGTAGTCTCGACCAACAAAACCGATAAGGTTACACTGAAAGTACTGTATGGAAATGCTATTTCATC
>CAZGKN010000062.1:11604-16305 GCA_964525915.1 uncultured Saprospiraceae bacterium
AAACAAAGGTGTTAACCTTCCGGATACGAAAGTTTCACTTCCGTCACTGACAGAGAAAGACTTGAAAGATCTGGACTTTATTCTGACTCAGAATGTGAACTGGATTGCACTTTCATTTGTCAGAAATGCAAAGGATATTGTTGACTTAAAAGAGCGCATTCATGCCAGACAGCATCATGCAAGGGTAATAGCAAAAATTGAGAAGCCACAAGCGGTAGACAAGATCGATAAAATTATCAAAGTGACGGATGCGATAATGATTGCGAGGGGTGATTTAGGTGTCGAACTACCTATGGAGAAGTTGCCTGCTATTCAAAAGTCAATCATCACCAAGTGTATTCAGGCAGGACGCCCGGTAATCGTCGCTACCCAAATGATGGAAAGTATGATGACCAGCCCCAGTCCTACGAGAGCAGAAGTGACTGATGTAGCTAATGCTGTACTTGATGGTACAGATGCGGTGATGTTAAGTGGTGAGACCAGCGTGGGTAATTACCCGCTTCAAACGGTCAAGGCAATGCACAAGATCATTGGCGAAGCCGAGAAAAGCTTTCTGGCTTACAATAATAAACCCAATCCTTCGAAGAAGTCGCCGACATTTATGTCCGATGTAATTTGCTTCAATGCAGCGAAAACTGCCGAAGAATTAGGTGCATCATCTATTATCGGTATGACGGCTTCAGGATATACAGGATTTAAGATCTCAAGTTACCGGCCCAGATCGGAAATATTTATATTTAGTGATCAGGACTGGATTGCTGGTATGTTGAACCTGGTTTGGGGTATTTCTTGTTTTTATTATGATGGTTTCACTTCGACTGATAAGACAATCACTGACGTTGTTGAAATCTTGAAAGCAAAAGGTAGAGTGCAGGAAGGTGAGACTATCGTATTTGTGGGTGCTATGCCGCTTAAAGCCAGAATGCGAACTAATATGTTGAAGTTTGCTGTCGTGGAATAAATCTTAGATTTTACTTCAGTTTGCAGAGACTTCGGTCAAAATACTTTCAGTCGTCAGTAATTAAGTTGCAAGGACATGGCATTTTCTATTATTTTGCATGCAAAAATCAAGAATGAAACCGATTGAAGTAAAAATAATCAATAATTCGCGCTATCCTTTACCTGAATATCAAACCACAGAGAGTGCAGGTATGGATCTAAGGGCAAATATTGATATGACGATTGAGCTCAAGTCACTGGAACGACAGCTTATTCCCACGGGTTTATTTATAGAGCTACCCGTAGGGTACGAAGCCCAGGTGCGCCCGCGAAGCGGCCTTTCAATAAAAAAGGGGATTACTGTCATCAATGCCCCGGGAACTATTGATAGCGACTATCGGGGAGAAATTAAGATTCCTATTATAAATTTATCTTCTGAAATACAAACCATTGATCCGGGAGAACGTGTGGCACAGATGGTCGTTGCCACTCATGCCGTTGTTCAATGGTTGCCCGTGACCGAAATTGCTGCTTCAGAGCGTGGTGCAGGTGGGTTTGGATCCACCGGTGCTTAAAGTAGCAACAATGATTTAATAAATAACGTTTATCCTTTTTAAAAGGTAACAAAAATTATAAAATGTACCGACTGCTGATTTATTTGATATTGTTTTTATTTAGTCAGACACTTCTGGCGCAGCAGTCCCGTATCAGTGAATATTATAATGCGCAGCAGGATTCATTTCTGGTAGCGACCAGCTTCTATAGCTTACAGGAATATGATAAGGCCATATCTGTACTCAATGTATTAACTAAGCAGGATAGGGAAGAGTCAGCATTCCCTTATTTATTGGCCAAATGCTATTGGGCGAAAAATGATAAAGCTCAGGCCATTGAGAATGCATCCAGAGCAAGAGAACTTGACTCGACTAATGTGTGGTATAATTTATTGGAAGCACAATTTCTTGAAGATGCAGGCCGCACTGCTGAAGCAATTCACCGATATGAAATAATTGTAAAAGATTACCCCAGAGTGGAAGATTACTGGATCAAATTGTCTAAACTTTATCTTTCTGATGGACAAATCGATAAGACTGTAGATGTATATAACCGGATGATTGGAATTTTCGGTGAGAACGATGAACTTTTAATGCGTAAGGCACAATTATTGGCAAGTAATGGTAGGTTAAAAGAAGCAATCGAAACGCAGGAGAAGTTAGTCGATTCTGATCCTTTAGACTTACAATTTAAAAATACACTGGCGGCTTTGGTTAAGCAAAGTGGTGATACAGCAACTGCAAATAAATTGTACAAGGAAATTTTAAAGATTGATCCCAATGATAGTCGTGCTAATATTGCTTTGGCAGAATCACTAAAACATAATAATAAAGGGAGTGAGTTCCTTTCTGCCATACAGCCAATCATATCAAATAGTGGAGTTAGCATTGACCTGAAGATTTCAGAAATAGTACCTTATCTGCAAAAGTATATGAGTAAAAGAGATTCTGCATTGGGTGCAGCTTTGGTTCAGGTGGGCAGTGATCTTGTTAAAGCCCATCCGGCTGATCCTAAGGCTTTTGCTATTAATGGTGATATCTTATTTCACACAGGTCATTATAAAGATGCATTAGTGCAATATGATTTATCAATCAAATACACAAAGAAAGTGTATTCTATCATGGACCAAAAAATGTTGATATTATTATATCTGAAGCGGTATGCAGAGTTGTCGGATTTTGCTGAGCAGGTTATGGATTTTTATCCGAATCAGGTAGGACCCTATTTTTATAAAGGGTATGCACTATTAAAGCAAGGTAAATGGGATGATGCAATCAACGATTTGTCGCAGGCTAACTTGATGGGGGGAAGTAGGAATGAGCTGTCACCTTCTGTCAATGCCTTACTGGCTGTAGCTTACTTTAAGAAGAATGATAAGACTAAATCTATTCAGTTTCATGATGCTGCAATCAAACTCACAGGTGCTATTGCTGATGCCAAAAATGATGTAGCTGAAATTTGGTCTGACTATAAGCTTTGGAAGACCGATATAGAAAAGCTGAATGATGATGCGTTAATGGCAGATAGCTCAAACCCTTTTTATCTCGCTACAAAAAGCAGAGTAGCTTTTTTGGATAATCGATTTGATGCGGCGTTGAACCTGATTACCCGTGCACTAGAGTCAGGAGGTAAAATTTATCCATCAATTATTGGATTAGCCGGGGATATTAATTTCGCCAATAAGAAATTGGAAATTGCACTTCAGTATTGGAAGACAGCGAAAGACATGGGTGTTGAGTCTCCAGTACTCGATAAAAAGTTAGCACAGAAGAATTATTTTTCTGAATAGATAAATTTTTCTTGCTTCATTTTGATATTTTTATTCACTGTATTTATTGATTAGCTTTGCTCCAGCGAATTCCAATCAGATGAAATCACAAGATGCATTTATTATTGACGGCTGCAGAACTGCCATTGGTAACTTTGGAGGTACACTCAGTCATGTCAGGACCGATGATTTAGCTGCATTTGTCATTCAGGAATTGATGAAAAAGCAAGTAGCGCTTGACCCATCATTGATTAGTGATGTGATATTGGGTTGTGCCAATCAAGCCGGCGAGGATAACCGGAATGTTGCCAGAATGGCACTTTTATTAGCCGGGTTGCCATGGACAGTACCGGGTGAGACTGTGAATCGTCTCTGTGCATCAGGTATGTCTGCAGTGGTGCATGCTTTTAGAGCCATTAAAAGTGGGGAAGGCTCATGCTTTATCTCAGGTGGCGTGGAGAATATGACCCGTGGACCCTGGGTTATCAATAAAGCTTCTGCACCATTTGGCAGGGATGCAGAGATGCATGATAGTTCATTTGGATGGCGATTTATCAATCCTCAGATGAAAGTATTGTATGGTACAGATAGTATGGGAACCACTGCAGAGAACCTGGCTGTCAAGTATAGTATTTCACAATCCCGGCAGGATGAATTCGCATTGCTTAGCCAACAGAAAACCCTGAAAGCTATGGAGTCAGGCCGGCTGGAAAAAGAAATAAAACCGATTGAGGTAAGGATTAGTAAAAAAGAAACTACTCAATTTAGTATAGATGAATTTGCAAAGCCAGGCACTAGTATTGAAATACTAAATAAGTTGAGACCAGCTTTCAATCCAAATGGGAGTGTTACAGCCGGGAATAGTAGCGGTTTGAATGATGGGGCAGCAGCGGTACTTGTCGCAGCTACTGATTTTGTTCAGGATTATGCACTAAAACCTCTGGCACGAATCGTTTCCTCCGGTGTTTGTGGTGTGGAACCAAAGATTATGGGCATCGGCCCGGTACCTGCAACAAAATTAGCCCTTGATAGGGCAGGTTTGACACTCAATGATATGCAGATCATCGAGCTTAATGAAGCATTTGCAGCACAGTCACTAGCTTGTCTGGATGAATGGAAAATTTCACCTGATGATGAAAGGTTAAATCCAAATGGTGGTGCGATTTCGCTGGGGCATCCACTAGGTATGAGTGGTGCCCGAATAGTGTATTCTGCTGCGCTGGAGCTTCATCTTACCGGAAAGCAATATGCGCTTTGTACCATGTGTATTGGAGTAGGACAAGGCTATGCAGTTGTACTCGAGAATGCTGATTATTGTCTATAAGCATTCATAATATTTAAAATAAAAAAGCCATCTATGCGATGGCTTTGGCTGGTGACCCCGGGAGGATTCGAACCCCCAACCCTCAGAGCCGAAATCTGATATTCTATCCAGTTGA
>CAZGKN010000063.1:0-10484 GCA_964525915.1 uncultured Saprospiraceae bacterium
TAAGCGAGTCAAGGATTCACTGATTGCTAAAAATCCATCTGCTAAGGTGATCGTCATGGGTGACCTGAATGATAACCCAAGTGACAAAGCACTCGTGGAATCCTTGTCTGCCAAAGGAAAAATGAGTAAAGTGGGTCCGGATGATATGTTCAATACCATGTATGAATTTTATAAGAATGGAAATGGTACATTGGCTTATAAAGATGCCTGGAGTCTTTTTGATCAGATCATTATATCACCGGGCTTATTGGACAAGAAAGGCAAGGGCTATCATTTTTATAAAGCCGAAGTGTACAGAGATCAGTCAATCACGCAACAAACCGGGCACTTCAGGGGTTATCCTTTAAGGACGTACAGTGGAAATCAATACATTCATGGATTTAGTGACCATTTTCCGGTGTACATCCTTTTAGTAAAAAAAGTAAATCATGTTAACAGATGATGTTGCCATTCATGAAGACCTTTTAAAAGCAAATATACCCGAGACTGATTTACCCCGCGTTGTTATCATAGGAGCGGGATTCGGAGGACTTAAATTAGCGAAAAGCCTGGCCAATTCAAATTATCAGGTCGTGCTGATCGATAAATACAATTATCACCAGTTCCAACCTTTATTGTACCAGGTATCAAGTTGTGCACTTGAACCAAGTAGTATAGCATTCCCGCTGAGAAAGATTTTCCAACATGCACATAACCTGCATATCCGGATTACTGAAGTCACGGAAGTGGATACTGCAGAGAAGCGATTGTGCACATCTACACTGGGTGTTATCAATTATGACTATCTGGTCATCGCAACAGGGACGAACACCAATTTTTTTGGCAATCAGACCATTGAGCAACTGGCTTTGCCAATGAAATCAGTGCCGGAAGCAATCGCATTGAGAAACAGTATCCTGGAGGATTTCGAAAAGGCCATCAGTACACGTGACTATGCGCACCGGCAGTCATTTCTGGATATTGTCATCGTCGGTGGCGGGCCTACAGGTGTGGAAATAGCCGGAGCACTCGCGGAGATGAAAAAATACATCATCCCAAAAGACTATACCGAGTTGGACAAAAATGAACTGGATATCTATCTGGTCGATGGGAATAAACGACTACTGGCAGCTATGTCTGACAGTGCAGGTGAAGCCGCAGAGAAGTATCTGAAAGATCTCGGCGTAAATGTGATTACCAATACTGTCGTCAAGGATTATGACGGTAGTCAGGTGAGTCTTTCCGATGGAAGTACATTAAAAGCAAGTAAGCTGATCTGGGCTGCCGGAGTCACCGGGACAGTATTGCCGGGGATGGAGCGAGAAGCGATAGGCAGGGGAAACCGGATCCTGGTGAATGAGTTTAATCAGTCGATTCATTATCCGGAGATTTATGCCGTAGGTGATTGTGCGCTGATGGCCTCCACTGATTATCCTGCCGGACACCCACAAATGGCACAGGGCGCAATACAACAAGCGGACAACTTAGGCCGTAACCTAAAAGCGGCTTTGAAAGGCAAGCTCATGAAGCCTTTTCATTATAAGGATCTGGGTAGTATGGCCACTATTGGGCGGAATCGCGCTGTAGTGGACCTGCCGCGCTTCAAGTTCAAGGGCTTTTTTGCCTGGTTCGTATGGTTATTCATCCACCTGATGGCTATCCTGGGCACTAAGAATAAGTTGTTCATCTTTCTTAACTGGGCCTGGAGCTATACCACGAGAGACCAGTCCCTCAGGTTGATTATCAGACCATATCTACAAAAGGGGAAGGAGGAAATAGTAGCTTAGACTTTGTAATTTAGGCTATTGTGTTTCAGTTTTAGTCCAAGTAGGTAAATTTGTAGTAAAGAATAAGTTATATTTGTATCAAGATGACTAGAAAAGCATTAATTACCAGAGCATTTCAAATGATAGAACAATTACCCGATGAGCAGATTCAGGAAATTGCTGATTTTATCAATTTTGTCAATCAGCGATATGAAGAAAATCAATTATCCGATGATATACTAGTACTGACTGAACAGAGTCAAAGTTTTAATTTTTTAAATCACGAAGCGGATCTATATACAGAATCAGATTTAATTGAGGTTTTTGGTGAAGAAAGGTGATATTATACTTATCTCATTCCCATTTACAGATATGACTTCCACCAAATTCAGACCTGCGGTTGTTTTAGCCGAAAATGTATATGATGTAACAGTTTGTTTTATCACTTCCCAAGTGAATCTGATTGAATCTACAGATGTTTTAATTCAACCAAACACCCAGAATGGCTTACGTAAAGTATCACTCATAAAGGCAAATAAATTAGCTACGATTGATAAAAAATTGGCTAAAGGCCTTTTAGGAAAACTTTTAAGCGAAGAAATTGACCATCTTAATAAAAACCTAAAATTATTTTTACAAATGCCATAGGTTACACCTATCATAAATTTATTTGATTATCAGATTTAACTCTGTATGGTTGTTCATCCACCTGATGGCTATCCTGGGCACTAAGAATAAGTTATTTATCTTTCTGAACTGGGCCTGGAGCTATACCACGAGAGATCACATCACCACATCACTCCATCACCACATCACTCCATCAATCCCACTTGAAAAAAACCAAGGCCCAAAGCCCAAAGCCCAAAGCCCAAAGCCCAAAGCCCAACGCCCCAAAGCCCAAAGCCCAAACAATTCCTACATTTCTGTCCGCAACACAAAAGGCAATCGTGTCTGGATCCGATTATTATTCAGTATCGCTTTCGCCTCTACATACTCCGGTACCAATGCTTTGAGCTCATTATCCACAGCTGATTTTACCATTGACTTGTCTTTATCCTTACCGGTGATCTCATCAATAAATCGGACTAAAGGGCTCGGTGTCTCGGGATAATTCACTAAGCGATAATCTTTCAGACCAGCCATCGTAGCAGCTCTTGTGATAGCATCATCCAGATTGCCCAACTGATCGACCAGTTTTATGTCAATTGCCGCTTTCCCACTATATATCCGGCCCTGAGCTAGACTATCTACCACACTCACGGGAAGGTGTCTGCCGCTTGCCACTCGGTTCACGAATTGTGCATAGGTATTTTCTACCATTTTCTGAACAGAGTTACGCTGATCAGCAGTCATGGGTATGATCGTGTTGATGGGCAGTGCATTTGGCCCTGTCTTGACGGAGTCAGCAGTGATATACAGTTTATTTTTAAAGAAACCACTCATGTCCGGTATCATACCAAACACACCGATCGAGCCGGTGATAGTGGCCGGTGAAGCATAGATTTTATCTGCATTGCATGAGATATAGTATCCACCGGAGGCAGCCAGGTCGCCCATTGAAACAATGACTTTTTTACCACTTTTTTTCAACATTTCTACTTCATGCCATATCTGCTCGGATCCGTAGGCACTACCGCCCGGGCTATTGACACGCAGGACCACTGCTTTTATGTCCTCATCATAGCGCAATTTGCGTAGTATGCTCACATAGCTCTTACTACCGATGACACCGGCATTTTCGTCAGCATCATTGATCTCACCTTCTGCATAGACTACAGCTATCTTTTTATCTGCCGAATAGTTTTTATCAAGGGTAGTGGCATCATAATATTTATTGAGTGAGATGATATTTAATTTATCTTTTTCGGCGATCTTTAGTTTGCCTTTCATCTCCTTCAATACTTCATCTTCATAAGCGATCTGGTCGATAAATTTATGTTGTAATGCGTCCTCAGGCGTCTGAATTGCCAGCGTATTTGCCAGTTGCTTCAGTGTAGCCGGATCCAATTTTCTGTTCTTTGCTACTTCATTGACTATCTGATTATAATAATCATTGATAAATGTTTTTAACTGCAGACGATTGGCATCACTCATTTTATCGGCCCGAAATGGTTCAGTAGCAGATTTGAATTTACCCACATAAAAAACATCCATTTTAATATCCAACTTATCCATCAGGTTCTTAAAATACATGATCATCGTACCCATTCCCTGCCAACTGATATCGCCCATAGGATTCAGGAATATTTTATCTGCATTCGAGCTTAGGTAATATCCTCCCTGACTGAGGCTTTCGCCATAAGCATAGACAAATTTGCCTGATTTTTTAAAATCCTGGATAGCACTACTAATGTCTTTGATGCCACTCATACCTAGGTTGACGCCATGACCGGGTTTGATATAGATTCCTGAGATATTTTTATCCGTAGCAGCATGCCGGATCAATTTTGTAGCATCGATTAGACCCACTATATTCTTATTTTCCAGTGAGAAGGGGGAGGAAGCAACGTTATTGGTTTTATCCGGAGTTAATTCTGAAAAATCCAGTTTGAGAATACTTTTGGATTCAATACTGGTCTCGCTGCCACCTGTAAATGAAGCGGATAATGAACTTCCAATTGCAAAGAATATCAGAAACATGACGATTGATGCAATGATTACGCCGAGACAGGAACCAAATACTATTTTTAAGAAGGTCTTCATACCGATGAATTGTTTTTGCTTAAAATAAATATAATGCAATAATAGGCCATATCGCCATTTTGTTAAATCTTTTTGGACAAATAGGTGGATTTTCAGGATGAAGATTGTGATTTAAAAGTAAATACTGAGTCGTTTGATGTAATTCTCCATGCCTTAATGGTTTGAAAAAAAGTAACAACTCAGCTCTATTATTGGGGAAATTAAATTATCAGAAACTATTCATCTTATTTTTAGAAGGATATTATTGCGAGCTTCGCGCTTCTTGGCGACCTTTGCGTGAAACCAATCTTTTTATTTTCACGCAAAGACCTCAAAGAGTTTTCGCAAAGACCGCAAAGTCCATACAAAGGGAAGCCGCCTATTTAATTCCCAATTTTTTTTGTAAACTTAACGCATTTAGGTGAGTAGTTACAAAAAAAACACCTTAATACCTCTCTGTGCCTTAATGGTTCAAGAAAAGAACCTCTTAATGAATCTTAATGCCTTAATGGTTCAAAAATAACCCCTTAATGCTTCTCTGTGCCTTAATGGTTTAGAAAAAGGAACCCTTAATGAATCTTAATACCTTAATGGTTCAAAAAAAATACACAAAAGACTTTACTCGATCGCTTTCAAAAGCTCATCCAGTTTGGGTGAGAGGATAATCTCTGTCCGGCGGTTCTGTGCTCTGGCCTCCGGTGTATCTGCTGCATTGACCGGCATGAACTTACCCCGACCCTGAGCAGTCACACGTAATGGTGATACACCATAGTCAGTCAAAACCTTTACCACTGAAGTAGCTCTGAGTACGCTCAGATCCCAATTGTCCTCCACCATTGCACTCTTACTCTTAGGATGATAGGGTACATTATCTGTATGGCCTTCTACATTCACATTGATATCCGGATTAGCATTGAGTATCAACGCGAGCTGACGCAGTGCTTCTTTCCCTTTGGGGTCTATATTTTTACTGCCGGATTTGAAAAGCAAAGACTCCGGCATGAGGACATATACCTTCCCATAGCGCGTCTCGACATTCAGGCCATTAGCCTTAAAACCAATTAATGCTTCTGAAACCTTATTCTGAATATCCTGTACGGTTTTTTCTTTCTTATCGAGCGCCATCTGCAGCTCACGGATTTTTTCTTCCTTCGATCCTAACTTACCTCTAACCTCCTGATATTCCGCTTTTTGTTGCTCAAACTGTGCGATTTTTACTTCAAGTTCGGCTTTCTGCTTGTCCAGATCCTGTTGCTGGAGTGCGATCTTGCTTTTGAGTCGTTCATTCTCATTGAGATTGGCATCGAGGATCCGATCTGTAGTATTGGAAAGCTGATCCATTCGTTTTTTATTTTCTGCATCGAGCCTGAGGTAATTACGCAGGTTAGCATTGGTCAGGGCAGTATCTTTCTCGAGGAGATCCTGTTTCTTTTGCATCAGTTTTAATGCAAGTTGAACAGAATCGACAGTTTCCTTCATTGCATTATATTTTATTTGCATATCGTTTCTGTCCTTCTCTGCCTGTGCCCTGTTTAGTCGTTCATCTTCCAACATGCGGTATGGAGCGCAGGAGATCATACATAGCAATACGAATAGAAGTAAAAGGTTTTTCATGGTTTCATTGGTTTTATTTGATTAAGCCGGCTTTCTTGGAGATATCCAGCATGCGGTCGATTGATCGTACACCATCCTTGATCACCCAGTCAGGAAGCAATATCTCTGGCAACTCATATTTCATGCAGAGATACAGTTTTTCCATTGTATTTTTCTTCATGTGCGGACATTCATTGCAGGCACAGTTATTTTCCGGTGGTGCAGGAATAAATTGCTTGTCCGGGTTTTTTAGTTGCATCTGATAGATGATTCCCGGTTCGGTAGCAACAATAAATGCTTTTGCACTGTCTTTCGTGACAAAATTGAGTAAACCGCTGGTACTGCCTATATAATCAGCATGATCGAGGACTACTGCTTCACACTCTGGATGGGCGATGAGTTTAGCTTCAGGATATCTGACACGGAGTTCAGTTATTTTTCGGGCTGAGAATATCTCATGCACCATGCAGGCACCATCCCAGAGTACCATGTCCCTGCCGGTCTTTTTTATCAGATAGGCACCCAGGTTTTTATCCGGTGCGAATATAATGGGCTGATCCTGTGGAATGCTTTCAATGACTGCGACCGCATTTGTCGAGGTGCAACAGATATCGGTCAGTGTCTTGAGCTCTGCGCTGCAATTGATATAAGACACTACGATATGATCGGGATACTGTGCACGAAATTTTCTGAATTCATCCGGTGGACAGGAATCTGCCAGTGAGCAACCCGCTTTTAAATCCGGAAGCACCACTTTCTTTTGAGGTGAGAGCATTTTGGCTGTCTCAGCCATGAAATGAACTCCTGCGAAAGCTATCATGTCCGCATCGGTAATCGCTGCCTGTTGGGACAATCCCAGCGAATCACCTACATAGTCTGCGATGTCCTGTATCTCACTCTCCTGATAATAATGTGCCAGGATAATGGCATTCTTTTCCTTCTTCAGTTTTTCGATTTCTGCATACAGGTCAAGTGTCGGGTCTATATCCATTGAGAGAAAACCCTGCTTCTCCAGTTGAGTATGCGCTATCATTGTATTTGTCATTGTTCTGTTGTAGTCAATTTATGTTAATCAACAAGATTTACACGCAGAGAGTTTAGACTCCGGTTATGTATAAAATGATTTTTTTGCGAAAAGTTCAATTATTGTGGAATAAAAGAACTAATTTCGGTTAATTTCAAAAATATGTATTTCAGGATAATAAATGCAATAAACAAAAAGCATATTGATTGTCTATTGGAAGAATAATTTTTATGAACAAGTAAAATCATTAAAATAAAATTAAAAAAATGAAAATCAACATTCACAAATGTCAGAAGACTTGTGTCGTATCGCTTATCAGTGTACTCAGTACTCTTGCAGCTATAGGGCAGGGGGACTATGCCTATATAGTGCAGGATGAGACAAATCTTTATTCATTTAATGCTTATCCGGAAATACAAAAGAAAGGAAGCGTGCACTTCCTGCCCTCCACTATCGATAGCGTGCATTCGTATGGAGATGACTCTACTGTGTTTTACCCGGCTCACACTGTACGACTCAATAATGAGTTTGCCCGGGAAGCGCACTATTGGACCAATAGTTGGCTAGGCAAGAAGGTGGTCAGCACCGATAATGGAAGAGTCTGGACTTTTTTCTATGATGGTATTAAGTACAACCATTTCAGAAAATCCTATGAGCTGCAAAAAGACCAATCGTTAGTGCTGAAAAACCTGGATATAGGAGATAGCTGGTATATCGATCCGGAAAACAGGTTTTCGGCATACATTTCAAAGCGGGTCACAATGCAGACTGACCTTTATACGGATGAATTGATCTACATAGAGGTGACAAATGAATCAGATGATGCTAATCTGAAATGGGCTACCGGTACGATCATAGTCAGTAAGAATCTGGGTGTGGTGCGTTTTCCTAATCTTCAATATTTTCCTTACGAGTGGCGCGATTGTGAATTGGCGGGATTTCAAAAGGCTAAAAAAGGTGTGTACAAACCCTCCTGGTCTGAGATGCTGTATATGGATGTGGGAGACGAGTACCACACGGTTTATTTCCAGTTTGATACACTCCGTTATGCCAAGACCCTGTGCCTGAGCATAGAGTCACAGGATGCGGAACATCAGGTTAGAAAAGTAAAACGACTTACCTATACTAAAGTAAGCAGTGCGCCTTGGGTGCTCGATAGTACTGAGTTTATCCAGGATATTAGAATAAAGAAATTCCCCCTGGATTTATATCCGGATGATACGATTCAGCTACCTGATTTTGAATTTGATATGACATATCTGGCTGTTTTAGATGAAAGAGGATATAATAATAATTACAAAGTGGGTGTTGCCCTGGGTAACTATACTTTTGAGACACCCTTGGATGGAGAATATGGCGACTTTACGCTCAAACACGGTTTTGATTATTTCTATGATTATACCAGTTTTTTTAAATACTATTATTTGCCTCTTTATACTAAACACGGCGATGAAGAATGGGGTGATCCGGTGGACTTTTCAAAAGTATCTGTCCGACAGACGGATTTAACAAGGGTATTAAATGCTGAAATTTACCCCAATCCTGCAATGGGTTATTTTGAAGTCAAGACCGATAAAGCAGCAGAATTACAACAATTGTTTTTTGTCGGGATGGATGGATATCGGCAGGATATAAAGATTCTTAACCGCAGTTCTCAATCAATTTACTGTGAAGTGAACGGAATCTCCGGTACAGGTATCCTGATGGGCAGGACAGACACTGGTCAGTCTGTGTTTATAGGCCGGCTGGTATCACTACCTCAGAAATAGTAATCTCAGGAGCTAATTAGGATTGGATAATTTGTACACTTGCGAAAGCGCTGAGACTGTTTATCTTTGCGCTTTATATTGAAATTTGAATGAAATTATCACATAATTGGCTCAGAGAATACATCCCGCATCAATTTTCGACTGAAAAGATCGAAAGCTGGTTGACAGAGATTGGTCTTGAAGTGGAAGGTTTAGAGCCGTATGAATCAATACGCGGCGGGCTGAAAGATATTGTCACCGGGCAGGTACTGACCTGTGTGAAGCACCCGAATGCAGACAGACTATCGCTGACTACCGTCGATATCGGAAATGACACTATTCTGCAGATTGTATGCGGTGCGCCGAATGTGGCAGTAGGGCAGAAGGTGCTGGTAGCAAAGGTGGGCGCTATGATCTATCCTTCTGCTGGTGAACCTTTTGAGATCCGTGAGGCAAAGGTAAGAGGTGAGAAGTCAACAGGCATGATTTGTGCAGAAGATGAATTGGGTCTTGGTGAGAGCCATGCCGGTATCATCGTACTGCCTGAAGATACGGCTGTAGGATTGCCAGCCACGGAGTTATTTGATATTTATAGTGATGAAATCATCGAGATTGGACTTACACCAAACCGATCTGATGCGAACTCGCATTTCGGCACTGCACGCGACCTTTGGGCAGCTTTGCATATTCATGAAGGATATGAAAAGCCATTAGTTCTGCCTGAGATGCTGGATCCGGATTCATTGCCTGAGCAGGGTGACTTTTTGGTAGAATTACGTGCACCTGAACTGTGTACACGATATACAGGTATTGAAATAAGCAATGTTACTATTCAGGAATCGCCTCAATGGCTGAAAAATAAACTGCGGGCGATCGGGCAGAAACCGATTAATAATGTCGTCGATATTACGAATTATGTCATGTTTGAGTTGGGTCAGCCACTGCATGCCTTTGATGCGGATAAGATTCCCGATAAAAAGATTATAATTGACGTTGCTAAGAATGCAACCGAATTTATTGGATTGGATGGAGTAACGCGAAAATTGACAGCCGATGATCTGGTGATCGCCGGTGGCCAGGGTGTACCAATGTGTATCGCCGGTGTTTATGGTGCGGCGAGTTTTGGTGTGAGTGATGACACTACTACTATTTTTCTTGAATCAGCCTGTTTTCAACCGGCGGCGATTCGCAGGACATCACTCAGACACAATCTGCGTACAGAATCAGCATCCCATTTCGAGAAAGGAACCGATCCCAATATGTGTGCCGGTGTACTGATGCGGGCTGCCTGGCTTATCAGGGAATTGGCCGGTGGAACCATCAATTCCGGTATGTATGATGTCTATCCGGTACCTGTACCTAAAGCGAAAGTGCAGATATCGCCTGAGCGGATTAATAAACTTTTAGGTGCTGATATAGCTCCTGCACGGATGAAAGCTATACTGGATGCACTTCAGATGGAGGTAGTCGAAACAAATGAAACACTGTGGAATGTTACCGTTCCCGGATACAAGACCGATGTACTACGTGAAGCCGATATCGCTGAGGAGATAGGTCGTATTTATGGTCTGAATAATATTGCCCCTGGTGAAAGTTTCCACTTTGCAGTCGGCGCCAGACAACAATTGAATAAGACGGGTTTGCGTGAACAATTGCTCCGGTTCCTTGCCGACAATGGGTACAATGAAGTCA
>CAZGKN010000063.1:10494-13506 GCA_964525915.1 uncultured Saprospiraceae bacterium
GGTCTTTCAATCATTGATTCGCGTTGGTGGGAAAAGGTGAGTAATTTTGACCGAAAGAAGGCCGTGATTATCAATAATACATCCAATATCCATCTGGATCTCATGCGGCCGGATGCTTTGGCCTCTGCAATGGAAATTGTTAGTTACAACCTTGCCCGGCAACAAAACTCACTCCGTATGTTTGAATTTGGCCGTACTTACAGCAGTGTTGGCGATGAAGTACAGGAGAGAGAGTTCATTTCCCTGTTTGCTACGGGTAAATTATATAAGGAAAGTTGGCAGTTGCCTTCCGGTATTGAAAATAACTTCTTTACATTGAAAGGAATGGTACTCCAGGCATTATTTGCATTGGGGATCAGGGATATCCGGGGTAAGATGGTTGAGTCAGATTCGCGTTTTAGTGGTCAGTATGATCTGACAGTAGCAGATATGACATTAGCCATTGTAGTAAAGGTAGATAAGGCGATTTGTGACCGGGCAGACATTGATCAGGATTTATATTTTGCGCAGATTGACTGGCAGGCGGTGTTACAGTACCTGAGCACACTTGAGACTGTACCTTATCGAGAATTTAGCAGATTCCCACTGGCACGGCGTGATTTAGCATTGGTTGCTACTGAAGAAACTACCTTTGATCAGATAAGTAATCTGATTTTCTCAAATGTTGGTGCACCTCTGATTGATATTCATTTGTTTGATGAATATCGTCATCCGGAGCACGTAGGCACCGGCAGAAAAAGTTATGCCATAAGCCTGACGCTCGCAAATAGGGAAAAGACCTGGTCTGATTCCGAGTTGGATCATATTATGTCCGGAGCAATCAATAAATTAAAATCGGATTTAGGTGTAGAAATTAGAAAATAATTCTGTACTTTCGCCTGATTATAGTAGAAAATAAAAATTTCAGAATCGATGAACAAAGGATTTATAGAGCGGCTGGCTGATGTTGACCTGAAAGTCCGTAAATTAGTTCAGAAACTGGAATTAGTACGAAAAGAGAATGAGTTGCTGATAGAGGAAAATATCTCATTGAAGCAACGATTAAATAACATTAAAAAAGAGACAAACAAAGTAGCTAGTGAAGCCGGAAGCCGAAGTAAAGAGCAGTTTAGTCACAATACTTTGAGTAGCACCGGTTTGGATTCAGCTATGTTGCGTGAGGAATTAGATAAATATATCAGAGAAGTCCAAGACTGTATCGATCAATTACAAAGCTAATATTATGTCCGAAGAAGAAATGAGTAACATATCTGTTTTTATCGCCGGACGAAGCTATCCCCTGAAAGTCGCAAAACAGGAGGAAGAGGTGATATTATCGATCGCAGAGAAAGTGAATAAACGCATTCGTGAATATCAGGAGACATACACGAATCGAGAAAAACAAGACTGGGTATCTATGGCATTATTATCGTATGCATTAGAGAAACACCAGATGGAAAAATTATATTCAGATAGTAAACTGGAGCAGAAATTAGATTCACTGGAACAATTGCTTGATCTTCATTTAGAGCATTGATATCTATATTATTCCCGCAGCATTGAGAGAGCTGGTTTGTTTGTTTTAGTATTATAAACTTCGGCTTTGCCGTAAAAACAAACGTATGGGAATACAAATTATAATTGGAATAATAGGAGGATTGGTAATCGGAAGCTTAGCCGGTTATTTTATAGTACAAATGATTGTCAAGCGCCGCATGCAGACCAGAGTCGATGAGATGAATTCAAAGGCGGATCTGCAGATACAGGAAGCTCGTTTGTCAGCACAACGATTGATTGATAATGCTGAACTGAAAGCAGAGAAAATAGTCAGCCGTTCTGAGCGCGACAATGAAAAGCGCAAGCAACAAAAGATGCAGGAAGCTCAGGAGCATTTTGCCCGATTGAAAACGAAATTTGAAGAGACGAAAGAGAAAATCCAGTCACAGATGAATGAGCGCGAGATCGAAGTCGTTCAGAAGGAGACGGATCTCAAACAAAGAATTAAGGATCTCAATACTAAGAATGATGATCTCGAAATCAGAGATGCCGAGATGAAAGCAATTCGGGAGAATCTGGATACCCAACTTAAAATCGTTGCGAAAAAGCGCGAGGAATTGGATGCAGCTAACGAACAACGGATCCAGGAATTAGAAAACCTTTCTAAATTGTCTCAGGCCGATGCGAAAGAGATGCTGATGGAGGCAATTAAAGCAAAGGCTGAAAATGAGGCACTTGCCTTGGTAAAGAATGTCATGGAACAAGCCAAGACCAATGCGAATAAGGAAGCCCGGAAAATTATTATTCAGTCCATTCAGCGAATGGGCGCTGAGATAGCAATTGAGAATACCGTTACTGTTTTCAATATCGAATCGGATGATATCAAGGGCCAAATTATCGGTCGTGAAGGACGAAATATCCGGGCGATAGAAGCCGCTACCGGCGCTGAGATCGTGGTGGATGATACACCGGAAGCTATAGTCATTTCAAGCTTTGACCCGATCCGTAGAGAAGTCGCACGTCTGGCACTTAAGAAGCTGGTAGCGGATGGCAGGATTCACCCGGCCAGAATCGAAGAGGTAGTGGCTAAGACCAAAAAACAGATGGAAGAGCAGATCATTGAGATCGGTGAGCGTGCAGTAATCGATCTGGATATTCATGGCCTGGATCCATATTTAATAAAGATGGTGGGTAGAATGCGATTCCGCTCATCCTATGGACAAAACCTGCTCAAACACTCGATCGAGACAGCTAATCTGTGTGCTTTGCTGGCAGCCGAACTAGGCATGAGTCCGAAGATTGTCAAGTTGGCTAAGCGCGCCGGATTACTCCATGATATCGGCAAGGTGCCTGAAGAGATGAGTGAATTGTCGCATGCTATCCTGGGTATGAAACTGGCTGAGAAACACGGTGAGACGGCAGATGTGATCAATGCTATCGGCGCACACCACGATGAGATAGAGATGAACAATATTGTTTCACCGATCGTACAGGCTTGTGATGCGATATCCGGTGCCAGACCAGGTGCCCGCCGCG
>CAZGKN010000063.1:13516-16205 GCA_964525915.1 uncultured Saprospiraceae bacterium
GCCGCGAAATACTGGAAAGTTACATGAAACGTATCTCCGAACTCGAAGAACTGGCGCTGTCCTATGATGGCGTTCAGAAAGCGTATGCGATGCAGGCTGGACGTGAGCTCAGAGTCATCGTCGAAAGTGAGAAAGTGTCAGATGCCTACGTCGATGATCTTTCATTTATGATCTCACAAAAGATTCAGAATGAGATGCAGTATCCGGGTCAGATCAAGGTGACAGTAATTCGTGAGAAACGGGCGACTAACTTCGCGAGGTAGAGAGTAACTTATTCGTACATTCATTATCAGAAGAATTTTATAGGGATAATTATTCGGGCGAGCCTCCGCCTGCAGTCGGAGTCGGGCTCTTCAGGGGTTCACTGCGCTCCGTACCGGCGATGCTGCCGGCACCGATGCCCTTTCGATCCCTCACGCGAATGGTACACATATAATTTTGATAGTACCCGATGAGAATACATGATGCATCAGACTTTTCAGGCAAGGATTTATAGTATAGTGTTTGGTGGAGAAAGATAAAGCTTGAAAAAAATCATTCAAATTGCGATAAAATTTGAATTCAATTTTGAAAATAAAAAAAGTTTATTAATTTTGTCAGGTAAGCAATAATTCACCTTTGCACTGCTTTTCAGAAACACAAGAATTATAGCTTTTAGAGCCACGCTTTTATGTTGTGATAAAAAGCGATGTAAATTGTATTGTCACTGATATCTGATCCTTTTGGATTCGATGTCAGATTTTTAATCAATGGAATTCACAAAGTGGATCCTGAACAACGATGTATTAAATAACCTTAAATAAATTAATGTATGAAAATTAGATTAACTTTTTCACTATTCGCATTGGCTTTGCTTATGATTTCATCCTGTAAGAAAGATGACCCGGTCAAGACGGCGAAAGATTACCTTACCGGTAGAGATTGCTGGAAATTAGTAAAGTTTGAGAGTAAGGATTCGACAGGTAAGTACAATGATGTTACAGCATTATTGGTAGGTACTGATGCCTGTGACTTAGACGATTGTAATAAGTTTACTGCGAGTGGTGTTTACGAACAAAATGAAGGTGCTTCAAAATGTGACCCGAGTGATGATCAGGTCATCTCCACCGGTACCTGGACACTAAGTGCAGACAATAAAACCCTGACTTTAAAGGCGGATGGTGCAAGTTCTGTTCTGAATCTGGAAACTATCAATGGATCTGAGATTATTGGTTCAGGAACATTTACGGTTGGGCTTGTGACTAGCCAGGTCAGGATGACCTTTAAATAAACTGGTTGTAAACCATTGAGTTTGATTGTTTAGCAGACTTACGAACTTAAATTTCAAAATATCAGAGCCTACCTGATGAAGATGGGGTTGGCTCTGTTGTTTTTGTAAGTGCGCCCTTCCAAAAATATCCGAATTTTATAGAAAGGGAACTTATCATTTTATTATTTAGATGTATGGATAATTGCTTACAGTTTCATATAAAATGTGATTGAAGTAAAAAATAGTTTTCATAAATTGAAAAGTTTTTTATTACTTTTATGTGTGAATGAGAATAAAACGAATAAGATCGTTTCTCACTCACTCATAGAAAAAAGAAACCCGAATTCTAAGTTTCCTAACTTAGGATAGAAAATTTCGAATTATTTAACATTTTAAAATAGAGTTTATATGAAAATCAAATTGTTTTTATCCCTGATGTTTGCATCATTGATGATTATGTCTGCCTGTAAGAAAGATAAGTCTGTCCAGTCAAACAAAGACTTTATTTCAGGTAAAGATTGTTGGAGATTAGTAAAGTTTGAATCTAAAAATTCAGATGGCAGTTATACTGATATCAGTGATCAGGTACTTAGCCAGGATCCATGTAATATGGATGATTGTTATAGGTTTTATAAGGAAGGAAATTTTGAACAGAATGAGGGTGCTACAAAGTGTAATCCAGATGATGCACAGGTTTATACTACGGGCACCTGGTCACTTAGTTCGGATAATGTTATTTCGATCAGCTCAAATGCAGGTACGGATACCTACAACGTTGAGAAAGCCAGTTCTTCCCAATTAATATTTTCCGGAAATATTAACAGAGGTGGTTTTAGTGGGTTGGCACACTTGGTATTTCAGTAAAATTCCGGTGTATAATTTAATTTTGGCGATCGCCCTGATTTTAACTTCACTGGAGAGTAAAGTGTAACCTGTATGCCAGATAATTAAGTGTAGGTTAGTGTAGGTTCCAAATTATATCTAAAGAACTCTAATCTGAAATACATTAGAAGTATAAAACATTCTGTGTTTTGAGATTTCAGTAGTATTTTTACTTTGCACTATTTCTCATTATTGCAGTTGTAGTTTGCTAAATTGAATCGTTTTTGATTTTATTTTGATTGATAAAGTGAAGTTGACAAGAATGCTGAAGATTCCTGCTATTATGTAAATTAAAAACCTGCATTATATATATATACGTAAGGAACTATTATAGGCTAATAGGAGTTGTATATTTACGCTACTGCGCCAGAGAATCATCAGTTTTGGATTGGTAAAAGTTTGAGTCTGTATGTATCGCTGGAAATCAATAAGTTAAGAAACTGCAAAAAATATTTTTCAAATTTTGTGAAAAATATTTTGTCATGTGGGTGTATGAGTATTACCTTTGCATCCGCTTTGGCGATGAGAGATTGATTGAGTTGTGGGGCGAGAAGTTAA
>CAZGKN010000064.1:0-16104 GCA_964525915.1 uncultured Saprospiraceae bacterium
GTTCCAATCGGCTTCTTCGGATCTTTTAACCCAATACGGTTTCGCTGAATTGCTTTGATAACTTTCTCCAATGCCTCATTCTGACCAATAATCCGGCTCTTCAGGTCATCATACATATTGACCAGTTTGGAGTTCTCGTTTTGCGCAACTTTTTTCAGTGGTATGCCAGTCATCATCGATACAACTTCTGCAATATCTTCTTCATCCACAGGATAACGCCTGGATTTACTTTCTTCTTCCCACTTTACCTTTTCGTCTTCCAGTGTGCGGGTCAACTTTGATTCATCATCTCTCAGATCTGCTGCCTTCTCATATTGTTGATTTTTTACAGCCAGATTTTTCTTCTCCTTAACTTCTTCGATTTGCTGCTCAATTTCCTCGATATGCTTAGGAACATGGATATTTTTCAAATGTACCCTTGCACCCACTTCATCGATCACATCTATTGCTTTATCAGGGAGGAACCTGTCTGTGATATAACGGTCACTTAGCCTCACACAAGCCAGAATTGCCTCATCTGAATAAGTTACATTATGAAACTCTTCGTATTTGGATTTGATATTCTTCAAAATATCGATTACTTCCTCTGCGCTTGGTGGTTCGACCAATACTTTCTGGAATCTGCGATCCAGTGCACCATCTTTCTCTATATACTGACGATATTCATCCAGTGTAGAAGCACCAATACATTGTAGTTCCCCTCTGGCAAGCGCTGGCTTAAATATATTCGAGGCATCCAGTGAACCTGTTGCACCACCTGCACCCACTAAAGTATGTATCTCATCAATAAATAAGATGACATCTCTGCTTTTTTCCAGTTCATTCATGATGGCTTTAATCCTTTCTTCAAACTGGCCGCGGTATTTCGTACCGGCTACCAATGCAGCTAAATCAAGCATCACTATTCGCTTATTAAATAAGGTGCGGGAAACCTTCTTTTTCAATATCCGAAGTGCAAGACCTTCAACTATGGCAGTTTTCCCTACTCCGGGCTCTCCAATCAAAATCGGATTATTCTTCTTCCGACGGCTCAAAATCTGACTTACACGCTCTATTTCTACTTCCCGACCGATAATCGGGTCCAACTTGCCTTCTTCTGCAAGTCGTGAGATATCACGGCCATAATTATCGAGTACAGGTGTTTTTGATTTCGTACCACCTTTCTTTGCATAACGACCCAGATTCTCCTCTTCCATCGGATACTCCTCCCCACCACCGGTGGACATATTCGGATTATCCGTCCACTCTGCAGAATAATCACTATTAATCATATAATCAAGTTCTGTTCGATAGCTGTCATAGTCCACATCGTAGCGCTTGAGAATCTTACAGGCATTATTATCTTTCTGTTTTAGGATAGACAACAACAAGTGTTCACTGCTGATCTCATCAGTCTTGAAGAGCTTTGCTTCCAAAAAAGTAACCTTCAATACCTTTTCAGCATATTTATCCAGTGGTGTATTGTTGATATTTAATATAGCCGTATCTTTCACTTGTTCACTGGCAGAAAATTCAAGCGTAGCTGTCAATTCTTCAAAATCAACATCCATTGCCTCCAGTACCTTGCAAGCCATGCTCTTATTGTCGGATAGTATGCCCAGCAACAAGTGTTCAGTGCCAATATAGCTATTGCCCAGCCGTAATGCTTCATCCCGGCTTACTGCAATAATCTTCTTAACCTCAGGTGAAAATTTCTTGTGCATTTTTATCCATTTAATCTATAAAGAAAGGGAAAATCCCCTGTTCTCTCAATAATTACAAACAAATTTAACTCTTTTATTTAATAGCACCTCATTCATGTTATGTTTTTTTTATATATGAATTTTGGTATTGCATTATTAACATTGAAACTTAACTGTTAGGTCCTGAATTTTAGTTAATTTTATCCTAAACTAACAATGTAACAGTCACAAGAGTTTTGATTAACTAAAAGATAACAACATCAATGTTTCTAATATCCAACTTGTGCAATTTTTTATATATTTGCTCTTTCAGGCACAAATAATTGACCAACAATTATTATCTGCCATATTTACATTAACAGGTTTACAATTGTATGAAATATTCGATAGACAAACAGAGCAAATATGCCATATTGACACTGGAAGAAGAAAATCTTAACTCGGTTTTGGCACCTGATTTAAAATCAGAGTTTGTGATTTTTAAAAATGAAGGAATTTCAAATCTGATTTTGGATCTGGGTATGGTTAAATATGTGGATTCCAGCGGCTTAAGCGCGATACTGACCGGCAATCGTCTCTGGAACGATACCGGTAGTTTTATCCTGACCGAAATAAATCACCACAGCGTAAAAAAGCTGATTGAAATATCCAGATTGGAATCAATACTTACCATTATTCCTACCAAAGATGAGTCAATCGAATATGTTTTCATGGATGAAATAGAAAAAGAACTGAAAGCATCTTCTGAAGAAGAATGAGCCACTTTGCAGTAACGATACTCGGCTCCAACTCTGCACTCCCTGCCTATGGCAGACATCCATCTTCCCAATACATCAATATACACGCGAGTACGCTGCTAATGGATTGTGGGGAAGGCACACAGTTTCGGATGAAATCATTCAAATGTTCACCGATGAAACTGGATTATATCTTCATCAGTCATTTACATGGTGATCACGTTTTTGGCCTGCCAGGTTTACTTACTTCTTTCATCTTATTGCGCCGTACAGAACCATTGACACTTATTGGGCCTGCGGGAATTAAAGGATTCATCGAAACAATTTTTAAATATACATACACTACCCTCCCTTTCGAACTAATAATAATCGAAACTAACCCGGAAGTATCCCAACTCGTTTTCGAAAATAATGATTTTCAGGCAATATCAATACCCCTCGATCATTCAATACCCTGTAATGGCTATTTATTTAAAGAAAAACCCGGGCCTTATAATATTGACAAATCGATCATTACTGAGTATCAGTTAACTTATGTAGATATAATTCAGATCAAGGAAGGCAAACGGGTAGAAACTATTAAAGGTTGGCTTGAGCCCTCACATGCTCTTTTTCAAAAAAGGAAAAGCATATCGTATGCCTATTGCTCCGATACGACTCTCAAACCCGATCTGGTCAATCTATTATCCGGAACTGAAGTAATTTATCATGAGACAACTTATGAAAATGCATTGCTGGAAAAGGCAAGAAGCAGAAAACATAGTGTAAGTCAGGATGCAGCATTCATAGCAAAAAATTGTGGAGCTGAAATGCTCATCATAGGCCACTTATCTTCTAAATATCCGACACATATTGATATACTGAATGAATGCAAAGAGATTTTTCCGGAGACTTACTATGCGTATGAAGGCAGCACTTTCATACTCTGAAAAAATTTATTTTATTTTTTGAAATAACAAAATTAAATATATCTTTGCACCGCTTTTCTGGTAAACGCATCAGATCCCGTAGCTCAGCTGGTAGAGCAATACACTTTTAATGTATGGGCCCTGGGTTCGAGTCCCAGCGGGATCACTAAAAAGACGCCAATTTCTCTGGCGTTTTTTTTTGCCCAAAACGCAAGTGGAAGTATAAACCGGATGTCAAAGGTGATTTGGTGATTTGTTGATTTGGTGATTCCACCCTTAATTTATGTGGATTTAACTTCCAGGTTAGCCTTGCATCAATATTCCTGATTTCAAACTGTTTGTGTTAGAAACCTTTCCAATTGCAAACCTATATGATGCCAACTATATTTGCATTTTACTAATTGAAGTGCGTTATAAGCAATCCGTTCAGCTACTTCAGGATGATTTAGTAAATAATTAATTTGTGATTCAAATTCATCCGGTGAATCTGCTAACAGTACTGATTCACCCGGTACAGCACCGATTGCTGAATTAACTAAGCTGGTAGTTATTACCGGAATTCCACAGGCCATTGCTTCCAGAATCTTATTTTGTTGACCAGAACCAGTAAACAAAGGTGCCACAAAAATCCTGGCCTGATAATAAACATCCCGAATATCTTCCATCCAACCTTTTACTACAAATCTTTCATCATTCAGTACGGTGATTTTCCTGGAAGGACGTGCGCCGGCAATAATAAACCTGTATTCACTCAGCGAATTTCGATATATATCAAACAAAACCAGTACAGCATTTACATTGGGCTCATAACCCAGATTTCCCGCAAATGCTACATCGTATTCTTTTATTTCATTTTTATTCCAGGCAAAATATGTCAGATCTACGCCATTTGAAAGTATCTCTATTTTGTCTTTTAATGGCGAAAGAATTGAATCCCTGTCTTGTTCAGAAATGATACTTACTAAATCAAATTGCTCAAGAGCCTTCCGCTCCATGAGCTCCATCCTTTTAACTTCAGGTTTTAACCATAACCGATCCAACCAGCCCGACTTCTCAGTTCTGCGTCGCAGGTTTAATGAGTATGAATCCATCAAATCAATCCATTTCACTCCTTTTAGATCACTGGTATAAGGCATCATCCGTACTAACTGACAGAAAACCAGGTCTGGAGCTAATGAGTTGACATGTGCATAAATTTTTTTCCTGATACCAGCATTATAAAAATAGCTCACATGTGCAGGTAAACCCTTTATCCATCCAGTCAATACAGCAAATAATCGCCTTCTAACTGGTAATTTGTAATATTCTATAGTAGTACAAAATTCAGCAAGCTTATGAATTTGCGATTCTTTTGGTTTCTTATCAGTAATTGAGAGCAGATGCACTTCATGATGTTCCGCTAACAATTTGATCTGATGAAACAATCTCAATTTATCCCCTTTTTCAAGTGGGTAAGGAAACCGTGATGCTAAAACTACTATTTTCAATGATTATTGATATTACGATTACCTGATTTCAACCTATGGAGCAAGTCGTTCGATCATCCATCCACCCCTTCCATCCTGCTTATATCTGAGCCGGTCATGTAATCTTCCCGGACGACCTTGCCAGAATCTGAATTGATCCGGGTCTACCAGAAATCCACCCCAATGATCCGGCCTTTTAATGGAATTTGTATCTGACTGTTCCAGCATATTTTGAAACTTTTCATCCATATAGTTATCGCCTTCTATCACTTTACTTTGATCAGAAACAATCGCACCTATTCTGCTTTCAAATGGCCTGCTATCAAAATAATGATCCGATTCGGCTGCGCTGATCTTATACACTGAGCCATGTATCTCTACCTGTCTTTCTGTCAATTGCCACCAAAACAAAAGTGAAACTTCAGGATGCTCTGAAATCTGATGACCTTTTACTGAATTGTAATTTGTATAAAAGACAAAACCCTTGTTTGAAAATTCTTTTAATAAAACAACACGGGAAGAAAGTCTGCCTTCCTTGTCACAAGTATTCACTACCATTGCATTTGGCTCTATAGTGCCAGCCTGCATCGCATCATCAAACCATTTTTTGAATAAAATAAAAGGATCCTGCGGTGCTTCAGCAATTAATAATCTCCCCTTTGTATAATTTTGACGCAATTCTTCTAACTTCATGACATATATGATAGGTTCTGTCACAAAGGTAATGAATGCCAACTGCTTAAAAAAAATCCGAAACCCCCTAAAAGCGAGTTTCGGAAATAACCATGAAAAAATAAATAAAAACCTAGCATGTTGCGATGTAAGATCAAGAATAATCTCCACCGCTATAAAATGTTTAATGGGACTCTTTTAGAAACGAGTATTATAATCGCATATTGTGGCAGCAAAACAGAAAAATACGGACTTAACAAATGGAGAATCTTCGACAAAACAGAAGGGAGATAAGGCAGAACAGATAGCTGCAGATTACCTCATCCACAAAGGATATACAGTCCTGGCACGCAACTGGAGATGGCAAAGGGCTGAACTGGATCTCGTTTGCATGGACGGCAATTCACTAGTCATCGTAGAAGTTAAATCCAGATCCTACAATAGTCTGGGTGAACCTGAAGAATCAATCACACCTGCAAAAGAGGCACTTCTTCTGGATGCTGCCCGTCAATATGCCTATGAAATAAATCATGAATGGGAAGTGCGCATCGACATAATTGCAATACTCATGCAAGAAAAATCATATCAGTTGAGGCATTTTATAGATGCAATCTATTGATACCAGGTAATCAGGTTATACATCGTTGTATTATACTTTCATAATTATTTTTCGTTAATATGTAATGATATTCAAGAAAATAAATTATCTTTGCGTCCTATTTGAAAAATTGAATTGAAATGAAGAAAGATACACATCCGGAGTCTTATAGAAAAGTGGTATTTAAAGATATATCCACAGACGATGCATTTTTAACCAGATCATGCGTTAAAACAAACGAAACAATTACCTGGGAAGATGGAAATGAATACCCATTGTACAAAGTGGAAATCTCTTCATATTCACATCCATTCTTTACCGGTAAAATGAAATTTGTAGATACTGCAGGTAGAATTGACAAATTCAACAAGAAGTTTGCAAAATTCAGCAAGAAATAATCAGGATTTATTCCTTACTCAAGGGCAGTTTTACTGCCCTTTTTTATTTATCTCCAGCAATCTACCTGAATTAAGTGAGAAAAAGTAATTTTGAATTATGGTAATTCTATTTGACGGAGCTTCACATAATCGATTCCTGCCAATCACCTATACCCGAGCGGTTGCCGATTTATTAATCGGAATTGGTACCATTCGTGATAAATGGGAAAAATTATCTGGTGAGAAAGTAGGTATTTACACGCGGGATTATCTTCAAAAAACATACCCTACTCCACCAAATGGAAATCATATTTGGATCTCTGCCTCAGTCATTCCTGGCCCCGATTTATTGAATTTTCTGAAAGGACTAACCCAGCCAGCAACTTTAAAATTTAAAGGTGAGATCATTGGATACGCGGGATATCCAAACGACGAGTTAACATTCAATGACGGAATGATTAACGGACCAGAGAAAAATATTACTGACCTTCCATCGTCAATCCAATTATTTCAAATAAAGAATCTGTGGGATTTATATAAGCAAAATCAGGAAATACTTGTGAAGGATTTCAAATATTTCACTGAAGGATTAAATTCCGCACCAATCCCTGATGGGAACACAATTATCGGAGATCAGATATTCCTGGAGGAAGGAGCTATGATGTCAGCGACAACAATCAATACGACTAAGGGACCTGTCTATCTCAGCAAAAATACCGAGATCATGGAGGGAGCACTGATCCGTGGTGGTTTGTTTCTGGGTGAAAACTCCACTATTAAAATGGGCGCTAAACTCTATGGGGCATTATCCATAGGGAGTTATTGTAAAATCGGTGGTGAAGTAAATAATTCAATCATTCATGATTATAGCAACAAAGGGCATGATGGCTATCTGGGCAACAGTATAGTTGGCTCCTGGTGCAATTTTGGTGCGGACACAAATTCCTCAAATCTCAAAAACACCTATGAAAATGTCAGCGTGTATGATATCAGCAATCAACAATATATTAATTCAGGTGAGCAATTCCTGGGGTTAATCATGGGAGATCATAGTAAGACAGGCATAAATACAATGTTAAATACCGGTACTGTTATCGGTATTAGTGCAAATATTTTTGGAGCTAACTTTCCACCGAAATATATTCCATCCTTTGCATGGGGGGGCGGAAGTGAATGGCAGACTTACTTGCTCGATAGAGCACTGAATACAGCTGAAAAAGTAATGGCGAGGAAACAAGTGATTTTGAATCCAGAGATGAGAGAAATATTCGCCTTTTTATTTGAGGAGACCGCTAATGACCGCAACTTTTGATGAACAGTCTAAAGCGTATTTTAAGTTATCTCATTCCTCAATCAGTACGCCAGTCCAGAGATCTGCATGGTGATCCTGTATATGTAGATATATATCGGGGAAGATTGCGCTTGAGTACTGATAAAGCTGTTTATTCTTTTGATGATCTGTACGATAATTTCTTTCAGGTTTTTAAAAAAATTGATTTATCCCGTTTTCAGGATAGTGAAATATTGATATTAGGCGGCGGACTGGGAAGTGTTCCCTATATGTTGGAAAAAAAGTTTGGTTTGAAAGCAGCCTATACAATCATTGAGTATGATGTGCACATCATTGAATTATTCAATCAATTTACAAACCCGAGAATGAAAAGCCAAATCTCTTTTATCAATTTGGATGCGGAGATTGCAGTCAATATTCTTGAGGAAAAGTACGCTTTGATTATTATCGACCTATTCGATCATGACGAAATACCTAATCAATTTAAATCTTTAGAATTTCTGGAAGACTGCCATAAATTAATGGAAAAACAGGGCTTAATACTCTTCAATTGGCTGACAATAAACAATGCGCTACTAATGGAATGTAATGAATATCAAAACAATGTGTTTAAAACGATATTCAATATTCTGCAATTAACCGCACGAGATATAATACCATTTTACTGAGCGATAAATCATACTTACTTCCAACAAATTAAATTTTAGCTTAATTCAAAATGATCAGTATCAAATAAGACTTCGGCTATATTTCAAGTATTCTCCTTATTATCCAATACTTTAAATTCATTGCTTAGGTCTTCGAACTCAGTAAACTCACTTTGCTGTTTATTCTGACCACCATCACCATTTGGACTGAACTCATCTTCATTAAAACCGATCTTTTTAAATAAAAATGCTTGCCCCATCAATAACAAACCTCTGAAAGGTAAAAAAAACAGAGAGATCACCGTACCTAATACTCCACTTAATCCCCGTTGAGTAATCCTAAACCATAGACCTTTAAAATAACCTATCAACAGGCTCCGTTTTACAAAAAAAGTAATTGCTAAGGTTATCGGTAAGGCAAAGAGAAGAAATATATATACATATTTCATAATACTGAAGGCAATGATACTGAGGATGATTATTACAATCAGACCGACAATACCGCTAAGATTAATTCTCATTTTTTTAACTTATAACATTAAAACTGTCAAATAAATTCGATTGCCTTGTTCAATTCAATTAATTCCTCAGCAAACCTTAGAAAAAAGGACATTACATAATTTCATAAAATTGACAATTTACAATATAAAAATTTATATCTTTAACCCTTTAGACTATCTAATGTTAAAAGTCGAATTACTTTCTACATGATATTTGCTAAAAGTTTTTAAAAGCTTAATTTTACTTAACCTAATGCTGACACACATTAATTAATCAAATAGTTGCAGATAAATGAATAAAATCTACAAACTCTTATTTACCATTTGTATAATTTTTATCGCCGGTACTTATGCGCATGCACAAAGCATTTATGCTAATCCATTGGATATATGTGACCTGCCTTGTAATGACACGCTGGATATAGAGCCTGCATTCACTTGTGATGATGCTCTGAATTCTGCCTTTAATGGCGATGGGCCGGGTTTTGTTTGTAATCTGAATGGATATTGTACAAATACACAGGATGTTCCGCCAGGCAACAATGAGCCATTTTGTAATGGATCAGCCTGTGTATTAAATAACCCTATTTGGTTTTCATTTATCGCAACATCAAATTTTATAGATATCGATGTTTGCCCGCATAAATGTATGGGTGGTGGAGGTGGACTACAATGGGCTTTGTATGATCAGTGTAGTAATCTTTTAAATGCAGTCGCTTGTCAATGTACACCGGTTCTGCCAGGTGACTCACTTTTCAACATTTCAGCCAATGTCACGATGGGCCAGACATACTTTCTGGTAATTGATGGTTTTTCGGGTTCAACCTGCGCTATCCAATTCCGTGTAAATGATGGTCTGGAAGGTGTACCAGTAGGTGATCTGATTAGCAGCGTCCTGGATGGGCCAACACCTGTTTGTAAACCAGGCCCTGCTACTTATACCTCACAGGGTTATGAACAAGCCAGCCAATATCAGTGGACAATAGATGGAACAAATATAGGGGGTGATGACCTTACTGTTTCGGTAGATATAGATGGATTAAGTGCTGGAACGCATACGCTTTGCCTGAGAGCAACTAATGAATGTTCTGATGGAGAATGGAAAGAGCACTGTTGGACTATAGAAATTAAAGATAAACCTTTAGCGAATGCTGAAGGTGCAGCTTGTGAGGGTGGCGGGACTTACACTTTTCATGGTGTAGGATATCCTCCAGGAACCTATTCTGTAGAAGTTCAGGCAACAGATGGTAGTGGATGTGATACTACCTATACACTGGTAGTAGATCAGTTAGATAAATCCACTGGTCCGGATGTCAAATTAGCTAAATGCGAAGACCATTCTACAATTAAATACAATGGTGTAGATTATACTACTACTAATCCATATCAGGAGCTTCATTTTACAAATGCTGTCGGTTGTGATAGTTTGGTTCGTTTGTATGTAAGTGATATGCACATCACAGGCGATATCATCCCTGACAAGACCGAACTACCCTGTTCCGGAGGTGTGGCAGTGCTTACCGCTGATTATTCAAATGATTTGATTGCACCACCCAGTACATCAACGCAAGTATTTTGGTATGATAAAGATTTCAACCAGATTGCTTATAATACGGATCAAATAGCTGTTACCCAACCCGGTATTTATTATTGTAAAATAGTAGTAACTATTGATAATCCGGATGGTGTACCGGATGAGGTCTGTGAAAAGTTAATGACAGTAACAATAACTGTCGAAGGCTCGCAATTATTTGCACCGAATGTAAATAAACCGCCATTTATTTGTGCAGGGAACACAGGGTTATTTAATGTCACTGACATTTTCCCTCCAGGTACCATGTTTAACTGGGCTGCACCCGGTGGTGACATAAGCATACCTAACAATATTGATAATGTTAATATAACCTACGATTCTGCCGGAACATATCAGATTTGTGTTACACCAGAAGACGATTGTGGACCCGGGCCAAAGACATGTATCACTATAGATGTATATCCTTCACCGCGCATTACCTTATTCGGTCAGGATAGTGTTTGTGCACTGATTGGAAATCTAACAGCTACGATAGGAAATGTTCCGAATGCCTATAAAAGTGGATTAGACTTCAAATGGACAGTTGTATCAGGTCCAGGCAATGTAGTTTTTGAACATCCGGATAGCCTGAATACTAAAGTTACTGTAGATACGGCAGGCGTTTATGTATTTAATCTGGCTGTGGATTATGACCAAAAGGGGTGTATCAGAGATTCAAACTTTACTTTCACATTCCAGGAACAATTGCTACTGGCTACCTCAGATACAATCGCATGTAATGCATCGGGCCAAGCTAACCCATATCTGATAGATCTCGATAATCTTATCTCCGGCAATGTACCCTATACCGGCACATGGAAATTTGTAAAAGGTGCTGGCGCTACGCCTACGATTGGTGCTGGCAATGTAGTTGACTTCAGCGTAGTAACAAAACCACAGATTGGTGATTATTACTTTGAGTTCAAACCGAATGCATTTGGTTTTTGTGCACCTGGACCAGATACCGTTAAAATAACAGTAGAGAATTGTATTTGTCCTACTATTGATATTAATCCGACGGGACCTACCGTATGTAATGACGGCCCTACAGTCAATCTTTCAACTTTAGTAAATACCGGTACCGCACCGGGCAAATGGTCATTGAATAATGGTCCTGCAGGTAATTCGCTTAATGTTACTAATCCAAACAATTTGAATTTCAATGGACAACCTGCTGGAAATTATACATTTACATACTCGCTGAATGACACATCTATCGCTAATTGTCCTAAATCTGCTGATGCAGTTGTTACTGTAGTTGCAGCACCGAGTGCTGTAGTAGTGAGTACAATCAGCGTTTGTAATAAAACCAATGCACTAGGACTACCTTTTACAATGTCCTTTGATACATTAGTAAAATCTGGTGATATGACAGGTACATGGGCATATACTGGTCCCGGTGTTAATCCGGCAGCTGGTACATTGCCATTACTTGATTTCACAGGAGTTACACCAGGCACTTACAGTTTTAGTTATACTATAGATGGTGGAACATATTGTAAAGATGTAGTTTATTCACTGAATGTAATCGTAGAGGATTGCAGATGTCCGTCTGTCGCAATAGTAAAATCCAATACTTTCTGTACATCTGACGCGGCAGCGCAAGTAGATCTATCTGCTTATCTAATAACAACCCAACCAGGTAAATGGTCATTGCAATCTCAACCGGTTGGCGGATCTGCATCCATTGCCGGTAACACCTTCAATGGCCAGAACAGTGCAGCAGGGTCCTATGTAATAGTATTTACACTAGATAATCCATCACCTGATCCGACCTGCCCGGATACATCGCAGTTGGTAATCACACTCGACAATGCGCCTAAATCAGGGGTAGCCAACAATATTGCTTACTGTGTAGGGTCAAAGAATAATCTGAATCTGAATAATCAATTAACAGGTGCTGATGCAGGTGGACAATGGACTTATAATACTAGTTCTGGTGGAAATATCGGTACTGCTTTCAATGCAGCGACAGGTATGCTGGATGTCAGCCAACTGACAAACACCGGAACATATGAGTTCATTTATACAGTCTCCAGTCAGTTAGGCCTATGTACCGATGCATTGACTCCTGTGGAAGTGACTATTAATCCTTTGCCGATTGCAGATGCGGGATCAGGGTTTACGCTGACCTGCGATCAGAATGTAGTAACGCTTAACGGTGCCAATTCATCCGCTGGTGCAGGTATTACATATCAGTGGACTAAAGATGCTAATCCTACTGTATTAGGAACAAATAATACATTACCAGGTGTATCAGATGCAGGCACTTATAATCTGCTGGTGACAAACACTACCACCGGATGTCAGGCTACCAGTACAGTTGTTGTGATGAAAGACAATAATGTAATCTCAGCAGTAGATACTTCGCTTAGCCCTATTTCCTGTTATAATCAGAATGATGGTTCATTTAGTGTAAACAGTGTGACCGGTGGAACACCACCTTTCCAATACTCATTTAATGGTGGCCCATTCAATAATCAGTCAGTGTATAATAATCTTGCAGCTGGTTCATATACAATGACTATCAAAGATGCCAATGGATGCCAGACATCACGTACATTTTCTTTGACAAATCCACCACTACTGCAGGTAGATGCTGGTCCTGACCGTTCAATAAAGAATGGTGATACAGTTAATATAACCGGAAATGTGACTATTAATGTCAATGATGTAGCTTCATGGGTATGGACTTCTGATCCGGCAGGTACCCCAAGTGGAACGCAGACTATCAATGTAGCACCTGATATTACTACGCAATATACCATCGTAGTCAAGAATAAAAACGGCTGTGTCGCTACTGATTTTATGACAGTAACAGTGAGAAGTATTATTCGAATCTATGTACCAAATGTAATTACGCCGAATGGTGACAATATCAATGACGTATTCTATATACAGGCAGATAAGAATATCAAGCAAATCAAGAAAATGGTCATTTACAACAGATGGGGAGATATGCAGTACGATGCTGAAAACTTTCCGCCAAATGATCCTAAGTTTGGTTGGAATGGTAAGTTTAAATCTAAGCCCAATGATCCAGCAGTATTTGTTTACTGGGCTGAACTGGAATACAGAGATGGATATACAGAGATAATCAAAGGTGATGTAACCGTCATCAGATAATCAAAGCTGTCAAACAAAAAAGACCATGTGTTAGAAATCACATGGTCTTTTTTTATTTATATAAGCTGGAATTACTATCATTGCTGATTTTGATTGAATAAATCATCACGTTGTCTATCCCATTTAGTCCGGTCAAATACATCCCGATTAAAATAATAATCCGATTTTTCTTCTTCTATTAATGACTTCGGCGAATTTTTCTTACCATCATCTATCAGTCTGAGTCTGTAAGCCCAGGCAATACCCGCACCAACCATGGCTCCCATAAGGTGGCTTTCCCATGAAATATTCATTTTCAATATCTCTTCTGTCGGAAATAACCCGGCAGCCATACCACTGTACATGACTAATACAACTAATGAAAGGACAATCGATACCAAATTCCGGACAAAGATGCCTATGAAGAATAAAAAAGAAACTAAAGCGTAAACCACTCCACTGATTCCTATATGATATACTTCTCTTCCAAATAACCATACCATCAAACCTGTCAATAAATAGCAGGACAAAAAAATGCCCCAGAAATACTTACGATAAAAATAATGGATCATAAATACCGAAACAAAAAGTGGCGGTAAGTTAGACAATAAATGGCCCCAACTACCATGGACTAAGGGTGCAAATATAATTCCCTTTAATCCTGAAACTTCTCTGGCATATACGCCAAAACCACTCAGGTCAATTGAAAAAATGAAAGTGATCAGAAATACAACAAAAGGTATTGCGACCAATCGTATTGTAAAAATGAAACTATGTCTTAATTGATTTCTTTCTTCATCCATGACTCAAAAATGATCTTATATATACAATCGCTTTACATTCATAATAAAGTTACTTGCTCGTTTAAATTTAGCAACATCATTCCAGTCATAACGAGGAATAATCTGATTGCACAAAAATGACTTCGCTTCCGCAAATGAAGTGAATTTATTGAGCATACTTAATGCATCTTCGAACACAGCGCCATCATTATTAAATAATTCTTTAATAATCAACATCTTATCATTTAGACCCCAGGCTTTTCTGATATCATCAATCGAACTTAGACCTAAGAAATCAACCAGACCTGTAGGTCCTTTATCTCTGAATAAATCTTCTATCGCCGGGCTTATAACTGAATCAACTTTAGAAGCCTGAATCAAAGTACTTTTGGATTCGGAGTGTAATCCTTCATCTTCAATTTGTGGTTCAATCAATGGAATATCATCAACTTTACTTTCTAAAGATGGATCGTCAGATTTATCGCTCACTCCAGTTTCACCTGTATTTACCAGGATATCCAACGTTTCTAAAGCTTTAACGCCCTCAGCTTTAACCTGATCCCATGATTCATTCTCAGCTATACTCTTTTCTTCAAATGCCTCTTCTACAGGCGTTAAGTCATTCGGCTCAGAATGAGTATCGGTATTTGTAACATTGTTACTATCATCCACAGATTCCTGGTCCGAAGTTGCTACTTCTTTTGGCACAATTTCATTCTCAGCAGGTTGACTAGTATTTTCGGGATTATTGTCTTTTCCTGTAATCTCCTCTTTAAATTCATCCTGAGTTACAGTTGGAATGGTATCTTGAACGGCTGGTACAGCATCGCTTAAATCAACTTCCATTTCTTTCAGTGTAGAATAAAGAATTCTGACATATCCAAGAATCGAATCTATCTCAATCGCATGTGGAACAGGCTCAAGCTTTTGTAGATCGGTTAATATTTTCTGTGTGTACAGGATTGCTTTATCTTTGCTCATATATTGAATTTATTATTTTTGAAATAGGAATGTATCTGGAATTCAATTAATATTTAATATGTACTTTTATTAAATTGTTTAAACGCATAAATGTTTTATGTTTCTCGAACCTCATTATAAAGGGCAGCGCAGTGGATGGATTGAAGTAATCTGTGGATCTATGTTTTCCGGCAAGACCGAAGAATTACTCAGAAGGTTGAGACGCTCACAATATGCCTATCAAAAAGTTCTGGTAATAAAACCTGCAAGGGATAATCGTTATGATGAAGTGAATATTGTCAGTCATGATTCAAACTTTATGCCTTCTATCAACGTAGGAGATGCAGCAGATATTACAGCCCTAAGTGAGGACTACAGTGTAATTGGTATTGATGAAGTTCAGTTTTTCGAAATGAATATTATAAACATAGTGCAGGATCTCGCTTTTGCAGGAAAGCGCATTATCGTTGCCGGCCTGGATATGGATTATCTGGGCAAACCCTTTGGCCCGATGCCCGGGTTATTAGCTACCGCTGAATATATTACAAAAGTTCATGCTATATGTGTGCATTGTGGTAATCTGGCTACGCATTCATACAGATTGAGTGCGGATGAGGATTTAATTGTCCTGGGTGCTAAAGATATGTACGAACCCCGGTGCAGAGTTTGCTATCATGAGGGCCCGATGCTGGACTTCAACAAACAACTCATTCAAAATGAATCAGATCAATTCGAAGAAAACGATAATTGATCGATACTTCATCAAATTTAGCTTTAAAATATATATCTTCGCACTCTCTATTTGA